>JAYSOL010000216.1:0-1579 GCA_043723045.1 Gammaproteobacteria bacterium
GTGAGCTCATTCATCTGCATACCGGCATCGCCCTGTCCGATCACAAACGCGCCCTGGTGTGCGCGCGCCTGGCGCGGCGCCTGCGCCACTATCAGTTCACGCGCTACGCCCAGTATTACGAGTTGCTGTGCCAAGGGGATCCGGACGGCGTTGAACTGATGGAAATGATCAACGCGATCACCACCAACAAAACCGACTTCTTCCGCGAAGCACACCATTTTCAGTATCTGACCGAACAGGTGTTTCCCAAGCTTCGCCAAGGCAAAATCCGGCGCCTGCGCCTGTGGAGCGCCGCAGCCGCCACCGGGGAGGAAGCCTACTCCCTGGCCATGACCGTACGCGAAGCCTTTGCCGACGCCCCGGATTGGGATATCAAGATTCTCGCCACCGACATCGATACGCGCGTGCTGGCGCATGCCCACGAGGGTGTTTATACCGCGGAGCAGGCCACCCATATCGAGCCGGCGCTGCTGCGCCGTTACTTTCTCAAGGGCCATGGCGAGTTTGAGGATCGGGTGCGCGTGAAGCCCTCGCTCAAAACGCTACTGCGTTTTCGGCGGCTTAATTTGCTGGACGCGCCTTGGCCGATGCGCGCGCCATTCGACGTTATCTTTTGCCGTAACGTACTTATCTATTTCGACAAGCCCACCCAGCGCCGCCTGCTGGAACACATGTCGACCATGTTGTCGGCGGATGGCTTTTTGATGCTCGGGCACGCGGAGGCGGTCCATGGTTTCGATCATCTCTACCGCGCGGTCGGCCACAGTATGTATCAGTCGTGCGTGGGCCGCACTGCATGAAGCCGCCGGTTAATACTCGCAACAATATACACCTGCCGGCCCTGGATGAAGGTGTAGAGCGTGTCACGATAAATATCGGCGGTCTGCGCGCGAGCCGCGAGCCGCTGGTGATCGACACCGTGCTGGGATCGTGTATTGCGGCTTGCCTGTACGATCCGGTGAGCGGCGTCGGTGGCATGAACCACTTTATGCTACCGGAGGGCTTCGACCCGGATAACCCCGCCAGTACACGTTACGGCGTACACGCCATGGAGCTTTTGATTACCGAGATCATGAAACTCGGTGGGGAGCGCCGACGCTTTCAGGCCAAGGTCTTCGGCGGTGGTCACGTGCTCAATATCCGCGAAAGTCTGGATGGCGTGCCGCAGCGCAATATCGATTTCGTGCGCCGTTTTCTGACTGCCGAACGGATTCCGGTGATGAAAGAAGACCTGGGCGGTTACCAGGCACGCCGTGTCTTGTTTCATTCCCATACCGGCAAGGTATTACTGAAACGTCTTGGCAACACCGAGGCGGTGCGCACGGCCGAAGAAGAAATAGTTTACCTGATCAGCCTGAAGAAACAGAAAACGGACGGCGATGTAACGCTGTTCTGAACCAGCCACGATCCGCGCCATAACAAAATATGACCGGACGAACGAAGTAGGGCTTCCTTGATGTCCGAGGCAAAAAAGATACGTGTGTTGATCGTGGAAGACTCGGCGCTCATGCGCCAGTTGCTCACGGCGATCTTTCAGGAAGATCCGGCATTCGAGGTGGTGGCGACGGCCGCAGATCCA
>JAYSOL010000217.1:0-1795 GCA_043723045.1 Gammaproteobacteria bacterium
AGTGGGGGTGTGTAGCCCTGAGCCATCGTACCTCACTGTTGAAAGGAGGTTTTATGTATCTGAAACACAAGCCCACGGGTGATCTGGTCGAGGTGATCGATGTGGCCATGCTGTTCGACCCCTGCACACCGACGCTCGCCGGACGGCTGCACGCTGGAGAGGAGATGCAGGATAGCGCGACCTTCAGCAAGTCCGATCTGATTTTCCCCTCCGGCGAAAAACTTCCGCGCTGCTGGCTGGATGCCCACTACCGCGAACCGCTGCGACGCGAGGCGTGAACTCCGCCAGCCCACTCACCCTACCCACGGAGACCGCATGCTAGCCAACATCACTGCACAGCTCGGAAACGAAGCAGAGTCGTTGCTGCAGCACACCTGTAAAACCATACCGAAAGAGCGCCTGCATCTGCCCGGCGCGGATTTTGTCGAGCGCGTTGTCAGTGGGTCGGATCGCAGCGTCCGGGTGCAGCGCAGTCTGCAGACCCTCTTTAACCACGGACGCCTGGCGGGAACGGGGTATCTGTCGGTGTTGCCGGTGGATCAAGGCATCGAACACTCCGCCGGCGCGTCGTTTGCGCCCAATCCGGATTACTTCGACCCGGAGAATATCGTGCAACTCGCCCTGCAGGGCGGGTGCAATGCGGTCACCTCGACCCTTGGCGTGTTGGGTGCCGTGGCACGCAAATATGCCCACAAGATCCCGTTTATCGTCAAGCTCAACCACAACGAGCTGCTGACCTATCCGAACCGCTACGATCAAATCATGTTCGCCGATGTGGAGCAGGCCTGGGAGTTGGGTGCGGTCGCGGTCGGCGCCACCATCTATTACGGCTCGGAAGAATCGCAGCGCCAGATACAGGAGGTGAGCGCGGCGTTCCATCACGCGCACGACCTGGGGCTGGCCTGCGTGTTGTGGTGTTACCTGCGCAACAGCGCGTTCAAGCAGGGCGATAAGGATTATCATGTGGCCGCGGATCTCACCGGTCAGGCGAATCACCTGGGCGTCTCCATCGAGGCGGACATCGTCAAACAGAAGCAGGCGCAGAACAACGGTGGTTACACGGCGTTGAACTTTGGCAAGACGCACAAAAAAGTCTATACCGATCTCACCTCAGATCATCCCATCGATCTGACCCGTTACCAGGTGGCCAACTGCTATATGGGGCGTGCCGGCATGATCAATTCCGGCGGCGCGTCCGGCGCCGACGACCTTGCACAGGCGGTGCGCACCGCGGTGATCAACAAGCGTGCCGGCGGTATGGGACTGATATCCGGTCGCAAGGCATTTCAAAAGCCCATGAAGGAGGGTGTGCAGTTGCTCAATGCCATTCAAGACGTGTATCTGGAGCGGGCGGTGACCATCGCCTGAACACGACGCTGGATTGCGTTCCATGCGCGCTTGCGCCATGCTGTATTTTCGTCAAACGGGAGTCGATATATGCAGCTACCTTTGGAAATTACCTTACGGGACATACCGCATTCAGAGGCGGTTGAAACACGCATACGCGAGAAGGCCGAGAAACTCAATCGCTTCAACGACCGCATCATGAGTTGTCGTGTCACTGTGGAATCGCCACAGCGCCATAAGCACCAAGGCAAGCTCTACAGCGTGCACGTGGATATCCGCTTGCCGGCAGGCGTGGAAGTAGCGGTCACACGGGTGCAGGACGAGGACGTGTTTGTCGCCATCCGTGACGCCTTCGCCGCCGCCACCCGGCGCATCGAGGACCACTCGCGCAAGTTGCGCGGCGACGTCAAAACCCACGATGTGCCGCATAACGCACGAGTGACCAAAC
>JAYSOL010000218.1:0-4477 GCA_043723045.1 Gammaproteobacteria bacterium
GCACATCCATGTGCGTCGCGGGCGGGTTACTTTTCTTTGTTTGTGCAAAGAAAAGTAACCCGCCCGCGGTGCGGGAACCGCAAGTAGCTTTTCAAGCCGCGCGGCAGCGCGATCGACAAGAAATACTTCAGAGACAATCTTTGGCATTCCACCCCCATCCTAGCCTTCCCCCTGGAAGGGGGAAGGGACGCGTGATTTTTTGGAGGTGTGCCAGTGAGGATAGCAGGGTCCTTTGGGCGGGAACCGCAATTGCCGTTAAACCCGCGCGGCAGCGCGTCGACACTAAGCACCAAAGCCAAGAAGCGCCACAGCCGCGTTGACACCACAAAAGAACTAAGATAGGGTGACCCCAGTTTCTGCGCCGATTTGAGCTTCAGCTTGCGGGCGCCTTATAAATGCGGCTAAAGCGAGTCAAACCCGCTTTAGCATGCTAAGCGGGTTTTTTCATGCCCGCAGAAAGGCGCACACGGGTGCAGACCCAGTAGAACCAACCACCGAGGTGCGGGTATGTCAGAGAATAATTATGACGATTGGGGTTTCGCCACCCGTGCGGTACGCGCCGGTCAGACGCGCACCCACGAAGGCGAGCAGGGCGAGCCGATCTTCACCACGTCCAGTTATGTCTTCAAGAGCGCCGCCGAGGCCGCCGCGCGTTTTTCCGGCGCCGAGCCCGGCAACATCTACTCGCGTTTCACCAATCCCACGGTGCGTATGTTCGAGCAGCGCCTGGCGGCGCTGGAAGGCGGCGAGCGTTGTGTCGCCACCGCCTCCGGCATGGCGGCGATCCTCGCCACCTGCATGGGCGTGCTCAAGGCCGGCGATCATATCCTGGCGTCGCGCAGCATCTTCGGCACCACGGTGCAGTTGTTCAGCAATATCCTGGCGCGCTTCGGCGTCGAGACGACCTACGTTGACTTGAAGGATGTGACTGCCTGGGAACGCGCCATCAAGCCGACCACGCGCATGCTGTTTCTGGAAACGCCCTCCAATCCCCTGGCGGAGGTGGGCGACATCCGCAAGCTGGCGGACCTGGCGCACGCGCACCAGGCGCTGCTGGTGGTGGACAACTGTTTCCTCACGCCGGCACTGCAACGCCCCCTGGCCCTGGGCGCGGATATCGTGGTGCATTCCGCCACCAAGTACATCGATGGTCAGGGGCGCTGCATCGGCGGCGCGGTGGTGGGCGACGAGCAGCGCGTGGGCACCGATGTGTTCGGCGTGTTGCGCACTGCCGGACCGAGCATGAGTCCGTTCAACGCCTGGGTTTTTCTCAAAGGCCTGGAGACCCTCGACCTGCGCATGCGCGCCCATAGCGAGAGCGCGTTGACTATCGCCCAGTGGTTGGAACGCCAGAGCGCCGTGGCGCGTGTGTACTACACGGGCCTGCCCAGTCACCCTCAGTATGAACTGGCCCGATCGCAACAAGTGGACGTGCGCGGCGCCTACGCCTGCGGCGGCGTGCTGGCCTTCGATATCCGCGCCGGGAAGGATGCGGCGTGGCGCTTCATCGATGCCACGCGTGTGTTGTCCATCACCGCCAACCTGGGGGATACCAAGAGCACCATCACCCATCCGGCCACCACTACCCACAGCCGCGTGACCCCCGAGGCGCGTGCCGCCGCCGGTATCGGCGATGGCCTGATCCGCGTCGCCGTCGGCCTCGAAGACGTGGAGGATATCCGGCGCGATCTGCAGCGCGGATTCGATGCCATCGTCTGAGGTTGAGCGCACCCGGCTGCTGGAGATTTACTCCGCCGCCGTGGACGCCGTGCAGGGGCAGCGCTGCGTGCGTGAGTATTTGTCACGACTTCTGGCCGCTGGTACGCCACCCGGGTCTTTGCCGCCGCGTGATGTTGATCGGTCGGAAGGGGGCGTGGGCGCCTCTCTATCACAGACCGATCCGGTCATTGTCATCGCTCTCGGCAAGGCCGCCTGTTCCATGGCACGCGGCGCCCTCGATGTGTTGGGTGAGCGCATCGCCCGCGCCTATGTGGTGACCAAGGACGGTTATGAAGAGAGCCTGCCCTGGCCCTGTTACACCGCCGGGCATCCGCTGCCGGATGAGCGCAGTCTTGCCGCTGGCACCGGGCTGATAGAATTTATCGCCGCACTACCGCAGGATGCTGAGGTGCTGATGTTGCTGTCCGGCGGCGCGTCGGCCCTGGTGGAGTCGACTGTACCGGGCGTCGACTTAGCTCAACTGCGCGCGGCGAACGCATGGCTGCTGGCCTCGGGCCTCGACATCGCCCAGTGCAACCGCGTACGCAAAAGCCTGTCACTAATCAAAGGCGGCCGGTTGGCGGCATTCCTGGCGCCGCGACCGGTGTTATGTCTGGCCATCTCGGACGTGCCCGGGGATGACGCTGCCATCATCGCCTCCGGCCCGCTGGTGGAAGACACGCAGCCCAGCGACGCGGACATCCCCGGACTGCCGGATTTTTTACGCCAGTCGTTGCAACACCCGCCGCCCCGGCCGGACCGCAATGTGTTCCGCGCGGTGCGCGTGGACATTATCGCCACCTTGGATCAAGCGAAGACCGCCGCCGCCACGGCGGCGAGGCAGTTGGGTTATCATGTCATCCTGCATCCGACCTTGGTCACCGGTGATGCCGCCGCGGCGGGCGAGCGCCTGGCACAACAACTGCGCGTGGCAGAACCCGGCGACCTGCACATCTGGGGCGGTGAAACCACGGTACGCCTGCCACCATCCCCCGGCCGCGGCGGGCGCAATCAGCACCTGGCCCTGGCGGCGGCGCTGAACCTGCAGGGTTGTCCGAACGTATTTCTGCTGGCGGCCGCCACCGACGGCAGCGATGGTCCAGGAGAGGATGCCGGCGCCCTGGTGGATGGCGAGAGCGTGGCGCGTGGCGCACTGCACGGCGTCGACGCCCTGGCCGCCCTCGCCGCGGCGGACGCCGGCTCATTGCTCGAGGCCAGCGGCGACCTGATCGCCACGGGACCCACAGGGACAAATGTGATGGATATCATGTTGGGGTTGAAATACTGATGCTAATGTCCCGCATTAGAAATTCGCCGACAACACCGCTACGATGTAGGGTGCGCCCTGCGCACCGTTTTTGTCGATCGGTGCGCAGGGCGCACCCTACCCATACTTTGGAGTGCGGGAGCTCGCTCCCGCTTTGTAAGGCGACAGCAAGCCACCGCACTCCCTGCAATAAATAAAATGAGGACACCCATGCACTGCAAACTGGCCGTCATGATCATCGTGACCGCTGTCGCACTCACCGCCACCGGCTGCGCCACCCTGCCCCCGCCCGCCGACACCGTACTACACTTCACCGAACAGGATCGCGGCGGCACACCCTACGCCACCCGCATGCTCGTCAGCAAAGATTACCTGCGTATCGACGACGTCCGCCCGGAGGAGGGCGGGGACGCCGGCTTCGTCCTGCTCGACCGCAAGGCGCGCACGATTTATAGCGTCAGCCCCGGTGATAAAACCATCCTGGTGATCAAACCCTTGCCCATTACTCTGCCGCGCCCGCAGTCTTTCCAGCTCTCCATCGAACGGGACAAAGAGTCCTTACCGCAAGTCGACGGCAAGAAGGTCGTGCACTACCGCCTGCTGACCGAGCGTGAACCGTGCATGGAGGTGTATGCCGCCGCCGGACTCCTGCCCCATGTAGTGACCGCGCTGCGCGAATACCACGAGATCCTGGCGGGCGAACAGGCGCAGACCGAAATGCACATCCTTAAAGTGGAGCGCTCCCTCTGTGATCTGGCCGATTTTGTATTTGCGCCGGCGCGCTACCTCGACCACGGATTTCCGGTGCGCCAGGTCAGCCACAACGGCCATGCGCGCCAGCTGGTGGATTACAAGATCAATGCCGTGTTGGAAGACGGCTGGTATACCTTGCCGCAGGATTATCGGCGCTACAGTATTGCCGACATGGTGCCGCGGCAGTAAGAGGACAGAACACCCACCCTCGTCATTTAGACACCTTGATGCAATTCGGCCAGCTCCATCATGATACTCCCGTGCGTTTGCGCGCCAACCGCAAGGGTTCCGCCACAAAGTGGCGAATCTCTACGATACCCACCCGCAAGTAAGTTGGCGTACCGTGCCGCAAGAATCACACAGCATAACGCACAGCCCGTGAAAGACGAGTTTTCGGAGAAAAAATGGCGGGCTGGCTAATGGTGGAGCGGATTATGGACTGCCGTCACCGCGTGATGCCGAAACGCTTCTCGATGTCTTCCTGCGAAATGAGCCGACCGGCGTCACTATCGGCCAGTCCGCGCTCGATCGATGCACGCACCTCGATCTGGTAGGCGAGATCGTCCCAACTCATGTCATCGGGCAATTGATCGATCAACTGGCGGGCAGCTTCTTTGGCCTTGATGGATGACATGGGGGATACCTGGTCGGGTATGTCGTTGCTTAAATATATCATGCTCCTTCCTCATTTGCCGCACTGGCCACCCCGGTCAGCAGGACGTGTTGTGCGCGGGTCTA
>JAYSOL010000219.1:0-6235 GCA_043723045.1 Gammaproteobacteria bacterium
ACTTTTTGATCACGAAATGGGACTCGGTCATCATCATGGCCGGGCTGTTACGGAACGCCTCGGCGTCCTCCCGCAGGCGCTGAAATTCGCTGCGGTAGGTCAATAATGAGAAGTCGGCTGGACGGATTTTCGCGAGGCCGTGTTCGGTGTGAAATTTGTAATACGCCGCCTCCAGCAGTCCTTTCACATGGTGCGCTTGTTTGTTCACCCGTTCCATGGCCGCGCCGGTGCCATTGAAGAATGTCTGCATGCCGGTTTTCAGGCCGTGGGTGGTCCAGCTGTCCTGCATATCGCTGCGGGTTTGCTCGATCAGCTTGTCGAAGCTGGTCATGCTGAGGTGGCTTATCAGGAGATCGATCTCTTTGGCCAAGGCCGCGCGTGAACTCTGGAAGTGGACCAGTGTGTGGTCATAGGCGTCTTTTTCCTTGCGCAGACGCGCGATCAGGTTTTGGATCACATCCAGACTTTTGCCACCCAGGCCCTTCAGTTCGCTGATCTGATTTTCGATGGCGCCGAGTCTGCCCAGCACCATGGCCCCGGTGCTTTCCATCATATCGCCGATCTCGCCGATCACTTTATCGCGCACGTACTGCTGGCGGCCGGGGACCACGTCGTCCGACAGTTTGATTTCCAGGGCGAGCAGGCCGCTTTTTTCAATCAGGTCGTGATCTATCTTGATCTTACCGATCAGGCCCTTCTGGGCGGAGACCGGAAAAACCAGACTCGGATCGATGCCGAGGATGCGCGCGGTTTCCTGGGCCTGGCGCTGGATGCTCTCGGCAATGGCGCCGGCGTCGCGTAATTCGTCCCACAGGGTGTCGATTTTATTCAGCAGGGCGAAACACGTGGTTTGCTTCGAGCCGCGCGTGACGCGCACGTGATTGTTCCATACCTCAAGATCGGATTTCGTCACACCGGTGTCGGCGGCCAGGACAAACAACACCAGATGCGCCTTGGGCAGCATGCTCATGGTGAGCTCGGGTTCGGTGCCGAGGGAATTGAGGCCCGGGGTGTCCAGGATGACCAGACCTTGTTTCAACAACGGATGCGGGTAGTTGATCACCGCGTGCCGCCACACGGGGATGTCCACCCTGCCGTCGGCATGCAGGGCGGCTCCGTGCGGGTCGGACTCGGGGCTGTAGAGCCCCAGTTCCTGGGCTTCACGCACCGTCACCCGTTTGGTTAGCACGATCTCTCTGAACGCCTCCGCCATTTTCCCGGGATCGGTGAGCTCCAGGGGCAGGCTGGTCCAGCTGACGGAAGAGCGCTTGTATTCCGCGATACTCGTCCCGCTGGCGCGCGTCTCGATGGGCAGCAGTTTTATGCAGGCCTCGACTTTTTCCTCGTACTGCAGTTCGGTCGGACACATGGTGGTGCGTCCGGCCTCCGACGGCAGTAGGCGCTGTTTGTAATCGGAGAAGAACAGGGCGTTGATGAGTTCTGTTTTGCCGCGGGAGAATTCCGCCACCAGGGCGATGATCAGCTTGTCGGTCTTGAGGGACTCAATCAGCTCGTAGGTACGCAGGTCTTCGACGCCATTGCCCAGGCCCTGGTGGTCGATCCACGCCTGGTACTCGGCGATGGTGACGGTGAGCTCATCACGCCATTTTTTATAGTCCGCCAGGCGGCGGGAAAAGGGGTCAGTTTGCGCCATGGTGGGGTCCCTTAATACGCAGTCGCATCAAGAGGCATTATTTCCTTTCTATAAAAACCTATTCGTTGAGATGGCCATCCTGGCGGGTCCTGATTTTTTCGTGTGCACCGACAGGGTCGTGGCCGACGGGAGTCAGGCGTCCGTTCTAAATTTAGACCATGCGGCAGAATTGTGGGGGCTTCGATGCGAAATACCTTCAGTTTCCCGGCCAACCCCTGGGTTTGGGTGACCCGGCTGCGCGGCACACCGAACTCCCGGGCGAGGAAATCTAACAGTTGGGCATTGGCTTTGCCGTCCACCGGGGGCGATGAAATGCGGATTTTCAGATAATCGCCCTGGATCCCGACAATTTCACTCCGTTTGGCCCGGGGTTGCGCCAGTATGCGCAGGATCAGGTCCTGGCCGTTCCAGCGGAACCAGGGGGCCTGTCCGCTCAGCGCATCAATCCCTGGCCGAGCATCAGCAGAGGTTGCAGGATCAGTATCTGCGCCAGACCCAGGGCCAGAAAGACCAGTATGGGTGAGAAATCGATCCCCCCCGTGGCCGGCAGTAGTCGGCGTGCCGGTCGCATCAGGGGGTCAGTGAGGCGCGCCACCAGATTCAAGGCCGGGTTGTGCTGGGCATGGGGGTTGATCCAGCTGACGATGATGCGAATAAGCAGGGCGCCGTAGAAGACATAGAGGGTCAGTTTCAAAAGATCCGCCAGGGAATACACCGCCAACCCCAGCAGGGCGGGGGTGGTCCCGTAATTCAGCAGATAGATCAGCAGCCACTGCAGCCCGGTGAGCATCAACAGCAGCAATACCGACGCCAGATCGATACCCCAGAGACCCGGGATCAGGCGACGCAGCGGTCGCAGGGGCGGATTGGTCAGGGTGACCAGAAACTGGGAAATGGGATTGTAGAAGTCCGCTCGCACCAGCTGCAGCAGGAAACGCAGCAGTACCGCCAGGATGTAAAGACCGAAGATGAATTGGATCAGGAATACGCCGGCTTCGGTGAAGTAGCCTCCCATTATTTTTCTCCCAGCAGGTTGGCCAGCTCGCGTGCACGCTGGATGGCGGCGGCCACGGCGTCGTCGAAGAGTTTTGCCAGGCCGCCCTGCTCCAGCACTCTGATCGCCTGTTCCGTGGTGCCGCCGGGGGAGGTCACGCGGGCGCGCAAGGTCGCCGGCTCCTCGCCGCCTTCCAGGGCCATTTTGGCGGCACCAAAGGCGGTCTCGATGGCCAGCAGGCGCGCCGTGGCATGGTCCAGTCCGTGGTGGATGGCGGCCTTTTCCAGTGCCTCGATCACCAGCAGGATGTAGGCGGGTCCGCTGCCGGAAACGGCGGTGACCACATCCATCAGCGCCTCGTCCTGCAACCAGGCGGTGGTGCCTACGGCGCGCAGGATGGATTCGGCCTCGTCCCGTTGTTCATCGCTGGTGAGGCTGTTGGCGAACAGTCCGGAGGCGCCGGAGCCCACCAGGGCCGGGGTATTGGGCATGACTCGCACCACCGCCAGATTACCCCCCAGCCAGCGCTGAATGTCGTCGGCACGAATGCCGGCGGCGATGGAAACGACCAGGGGTTTTTTTGCCTGCACCGTGGCGGCCAGACCTTGCGCGGTCGCGCGCAATATCTGGGGTTTGACCGCCAGCACCAACACATCGGCGCGGGCCGCGACGTCCGTGTTTTTCTCGAACACCGTGAGCCCCAGGACATCGGACACCGCCGCGCGCTGTTCCGGACTCGGATCGGAGAGGATGAGTTTGTCTTTACTCCAGGCGTTGTTGAGCAGTCCGCCCGCCAGGCTGCGCGCCATGTTGCCGGCGCCGATAAATCCGATGGTGTGATGTTTCATGCCTGATTACTCTTCCTTTTTGCCGCAGTTTACGGTGATGTCTGTTGGTGTAAATGACCCGTGTCACGGTGTCGCCGCCGCATCGATCGCCCCTGTAAGCCCAGGTTCAGGCGGGCGGTGCCGGGGCCCATCCTTTTGTCGGCCAAATCCACCCTGGGTCCGATGTTGCAGCCTTTTTACCGCAAAACACAAGCCCTTGCTTAGGTTTGTTGACCTTGTTTGTACGCATCGGCCCGTTATACTAAAAATAGCCTGAGCCTACACGTTCCCTTGGAGACTATTAATGGATATCGCTGAACTCCTGGCGTTTGCCTACAAGCAAAACGCCTCCGACCTGCATTTGTCCGCGGGCCTGCCGCCGCTGATCCGTATCGACGGCGACATCAAACGCATCAATGTGGATGCGCTGGACGACCGCACGGTGCACAACATGATCTACGACATCATGACCGACAAACAGCAAAAGGACTACGAGGAATTTCTCGAAACCGACTTTTCCTTCGAGCTGCCGAATATCTCGCGCTTCCGCGTCAACGCCTTCAATCAGGAGCGTGGGCCGGGCGCGGTGTTTCGTACCATCCCATCCAAGGTGTTGACGCTGGAACAGCTGGGCTGTCCGCCCAGTTTCAAGGACATCGTCGATCAGCCGCGCGGCATCGTGCTGGTCACCGGGCCGACCGGTTCCGGCAAGTCCACCACCCTGGCGGCCATGATCAACCATATCAACGAAAACCGGCACGAGCACATCCTCACCATCGAGGATCCCATCGAATTCGTGCACACCAGCAAAAACTGCCTCATCAACCAGCGTGAGGTGGGGCGCGACACTCTCGGATTCAACAATGCCCTGCGCTCGGCCCTGCGCGAAGATCCAGACGTGGTGCTGGTGGGTGAGTTGCGCGATCTGGAAACCATCCGCCTGGCGCTGACCGCGGCGGAAACCGGCCATCTGGTGTTCGGCACCCTGCATACCAGCTCCGCCGCCAAGACCGTCGACCGTATCGTGGACGTGTTTCCGGCGGCGGAAAAGGACATGGTGCGCGCCATGCTGTCGGAGTCGCTGCGCGCGGTGATCTCCCAGAGCCTGCTGAAGAAAATGAGCGGCGGGCGTATCGCCGCGCACGAGATCATGCTCGGCACGCCGGCGATCCGTAACCTGATCCGTGAAAATAAGATCGCGCAGATGTATTCTTCCATGCAGACCAGTCAGGGCTTAGGCATGCAGACCCTGGATCAGTGTCTCATGGAAATGGTGCGCAGCCGCCTGGTGTCGACGGATGAGGCGCGCACCTATGCAGCCAACAAAGACACCTTCACCGCCGGCCTGGCGTCTGCGGGTGGCGCTGCCGGAGGCAAGCGTTAAATGGTTTTCAGCGATCTTCTGAAGTTGATGGTGCACAAAAAGGCGTCCGACCTGTTCATCACCGCCGGCGTGGCGCCGTCCATCAAGGTGGACGGCAAGGTCATGCCGGTGACCAAGCAGGCGCTTACGCCGGAGCAATCGCGCGCGTTTGTCTACGGCGTCATGAACGAGGAACAGCGGCGTCAGTTCGAAAAGACGAACGAATGCAACTTCTCCATCGCGCCCCACGAGATCGGGCGTTTCCGCGTGAACATCTTCATGCAACAGGGCCGCGTCGGCATGGTGCTGCGCACCATCGAGACCAAGATCCCGAAATTCGACGAGCTCAGCCTGCCCAAGGTGCTGGCGGATATCGCCTTGACCAAGCGTGGTCTGGTGATTTTCGTCGGTGCCACCGGCTCCGGCAAGACCACCTCGCTGGCCTCTATGGTCGGTTACCGCAATGAATACAGCTACGGCCATATCATCACCATCGAAGACCCCATCGAATTCGTGCACCAGCACCGCAACTGCATCGTCACCCAGCGCGAGGTGGGCGTGGATACGGAGAGCTTCGATACGGCGCTGAAGAACACCCTGCGCCAGGCGCCGGACGTGATCCTCATCGGCGAAATCCGTTCGCGCGAAACCATGGAATACGCCATTCAGTTCGCCGAAACCGGCCACCTGTGTCTCGCCACCCTGCATGCCAACAGTTCCAACCAGGCCCTCGACCGCATCATCAACTTCTTCCCCGAGGACCGGCGCAGTCAGCTGCTCATGGACCTGTCGCTCAACCTCAAGGCGGTGATCTCTCAGCGTCTGATCCCGATCAAGACCGGCAAGGGTCGGGTACCGGCGGTGGAGGTCATGATCAATTCACCGCTCATCGCCGACCTGATCCTGAAGGGCGAGGTGCACGGCATCAAGGAACTCATGGCCAAGTCCACGGAGGCCGGCATGCAGACCTTCGATCAGTCGCTGTTCAACCTGCTGGAGGCGGGGCTCATCAGTTACGACGACGCCCTGCGCAACGCCGACTCGGTCAACGACCTGCGCCTGCGCGTCAAGCTCGAGGGTAAGGAGGCCAAGGGCCAGGAACTCGGGGATTCCATGCGTAACGTGACGTTCTAGAATTAGTAGGCTGGAGTGCGGCGACTCGCCGCCGCTTTCATACATAGCGGGAGATCGCTCCCGCACTCCGTGCGCCCCCGATGTATGGTTAGCTACGTGAGCTCGGGGTTATTTTGTTGTTTCCGCCGTCCCGCCCAGCTCAAACACCACCTCACCCCCCACCAACGTATGCGTCACCCGCCCGCGGAATTCCCATCCCAGGAACGGGCTGTTGTGCCCACGGCTGACGAAGTGGCTCTCCGTCAGGGTCCACCAGGCATCGG
>JAYSOL010000220.1:0-7981 GCA_043723045.1 Gammaproteobacteria bacterium
CTCATGGGCACGGCGCTGATCCACTCCATCACGGTGCAGGAACGCCGCCGCATGTTGCATACCTGGAACATCTTTCTGGTCATCACCACTTTTTCCCTCTCGCTCCTGGGGACCTTCCTGGTGCGTTCCGGGGTGTTGTCGTCGGTGCACGCCTTTGCGGTGGACCCGGGGCGCGGCTTCTATATTCTGGTCTTCATGGTCACGGTGCTAGCGATATCGTTTGGCATTTTCCTGGCCCGTGGCCGTTATCAGGAAGCGGAGGAAGCGGTCACTACGCCTTTATCCCGCGAATCCATGTTTATCTGGAACAACGTCTTGTTTAGCGTGGGCGCGGCGTCTGTTTTGTTGGGCACCCTGTATCCCCTGGCCCTGGAGGCGTTGACCGGCGCCAAGATCACCGTGGGCGCGCCGTACTTTAATAAGGTCATGGTGCCGGTGTTTCTCATCATCATGCTGCTCATGGCCATCGCCCCCCTGGTGCCCTGGCGCAAGGCCAACCCGGAGCGTCTGCTCAGCCGTTTGTTGATTCCCGTCACCCTGGGGGTGACCGGTGTGGTGCTCATGCTGATCGCGGTGCGGCCGCTGCAGTGGACCGCGGTGGTGGGCGTGGGCCTGGCGGCGTTTGTGCTCGGCACCTTGTTCACCGATCTGCTGCGCGCCGTGCGGCAACGCCAGGCGCAACATCCCGGCTTGGGTCTGGCCATGGGCACCCTCCGTACCGTGTTGAGTAACCGTCGCCACTATGGCGGCATGCTGGTGCATTTCGGCATTGCCGTGATCGCCATCGGCATGGTGGGTTCGGGCCTGTTTCGTCTGGAGAAGTCCGTGGTGATGACGCCGGGGGAAATAGTGGAGATCGGCGGCGAGCGCCTGCGCTTCGATGGCATCGTGCAGGCCCAGGGACCCAACTACACCGCTACCCAGGGTCGCCTCACCCTGCTGGACAGTGGCCGGGTATTGGCCCCGGAGCAACGGCATTATCCCGTGCAACAGATGCCCACCACGGAGGCGGCCATCGACTCGACCCTGGCGCGGGATGTGTATGTGGTGATGAATGAACCCAGCGGCACCGAGGCCATGCGCCGTTGGGCGATACACGTCTATTTCAACCCCCTGGTGCAGTTGATCTGGCTCGGCGGCGTCTTTTGCCTGGGTGGTCTGGGCATGACGCTCAGCTTCCGCGTGCGCAAACACGCGGCGGCGGAAGCCGGCGCCGCGCTGCCGGCAAATCGCTAGTCGCCTACGGAACAAGAATAACTATGCGCCGGATGATGTATATCGTTTTGTTGTTCCTGGTCAGCACACCGCTGCATGCCAGGACGACCCAGACCGATGCCCAGGTGTCCCCACCGGCCGCCACGGGTAGCGCGCCCGTGGTGGTGACGGAGGATCCCCTGCAGCGCCGCATGCTGGAGATCGCCAACGCCCTGCGTTGCACCGTTTGCCAGAATCAGCCGGTGGCGGAATCCAACTCGGATCTCGCGCGGGACATGCGCGCCCTGATACGCGAACAGCTCGAGGCCGGCCGCTCGCGTCAGGAGATCATGGATTATTTTGTCGAACGCTACGGTGACTATGTGTTGCTCAAGCCGCCGTATGACCGTACCGGCACGTTGTTGTGGGTCGGCCCGCCGGTCTTGCTGTTGTTATTGGCGGGCCTGGCCGTTTACTTTATACGCCGGCATACACACCAGCCTGCGCCAGCCCCCGCAACTCAACTCACCCCGGAAGACCAGGCGCGAATTCGTGCCGCCCGAAAACAGGACTGATCCCGTATGACTTGGTTATTGCTGGCCCTCGCTGTACTCACCCTCGGCGTCACCTGGTTTCTCGCCCGCCCCCTGGCGGTGACACGACCGGAAGTGTCTGGGCCGCAGCGGCATGAGCTTATGCTGGTACGCGACCGCCTGCTGGCGCAACTGAACGAACTGGATGCGGAGCTCGCCGACAAGGGCGTGGATGCGCAGGTGGCCCAGGACGAAGGTCAGCGCCTGGCGGTGGAACTGGCGGCCGTTCTGAAGCAGCTGGACGAGGTGTCGACGGGCAACAGCACGGAAAACCAACCGGGCACGGGCAAGCGCCCATGGGCCATTGCGCTGCTGGTGTTCGCCCTGGTGATTCCGGCGGTGAGCGCGGGTCTGTATTTCCTCGAGAATGGCGCGACACTCAAGACCCTGGCGCGCATCGAACAGGGCGACACCTCGGCAGGAAAGTTTCCGCCCATGGTCATGGAGATGGTGGCGCGACTGGAAAAGCGTTTGACCGAGGAACCGAACGATGCGGCCGGCTGGGCGCGACTCGGTGTCTCCTATGCCAATCTCGGGCGCATGCCCGAGGCCAGGCAGGCCTATGCCAAGTCGTATCGGCTGGAGCCCGACAATTTGGAGGTGATCACGGACTACGCCTGGGTGGTCTACAGTGAGGACCCCAAGAACACCGACGGATTGGCGTTCGAGTTGTATTCCAAGCTCTACCGTGCGCAACCGGAGAACCCAGACGCCCTCTGGTTCCTGGGACTGGCCGCCTTTCAGCATGCCGAATACAGCAAGTCCGTAAAGTATTGGGATCGGTTGCTGGCACTCCTGCCGCCGGACAGTCCGACGGGACAGCATGTGCGTGACGCTATTGCCAAGGCGAAACAGCAGGGCGCTGGTAAATAGGTCGTTATGCCGGTTGAAAGAAAAAGAAGTTAACCGCAGAGGAGCGCGGATTCTCGCTGTTGCAGGGTGGGCATCGCCCACCACACGGGGCGTCGATAGGCATTCGCTGGTGGGCGATGCCCACCCTTACATAACTAAGCATTACCTTTGCCGCACTGTATACAGATTGCTGTATCGCTTACGCTTCGCAAGACCGGTATCAACGTCCGCTATAGCCTACCAGACTAGAAATCCCAGCGATAACCCAGGGAGTAGAACGGATCACGGCGATCGGTCTGCGCCATGGCGCTGTCGACCGTGGTGAAGTCGAAGTTGGCTTCCATCTCCAGGGTTACTTTTTCCTTCCACTTGTAGGCAGCCCGCAGTGTCGGTCTGAGGGACGTTGTACTGCTCCCGCTATCCGAATTCTGCACAAAATAGAGCAGTCCGGTATTGAGCGTCCATTTATCGCCGATCGGGGAGCGGTTGTTGAAAGAGAGCGAGTTGGCTGTAAAGTCGCTGCTCTGTGTATAGCTGTAGCTTAGTACTGTTATATCCCCCTGCGACAGCAGGCCTGTGCCGATGCCTTGACCAGTAAAGATGGAGCTGCTGGTATCAGGGCTTAAAGCAGTGGCGGAAGTGCTGAAACCTCGAATGTCACCCCCGTACTGCCAGGTCTTGTTGAAGGGACGGGTAAAGCCCAGCAGGAAAACCTTAGAGACGGGTGTGTTGTCCCGGGCCTGTTGGCGCAGGATCTCTTCGGTAGTCGTCACCAGCTGGTTGCTGATGGAGGTGTCTGCTTTACCGAGTACAGCATTGGTGGTCTGCAGCGTGGGCGCAGTGCGGTAGTCCAGCAGCAGATTGTAGGTCGTCTGGGTTTCGGTGATCCAGGTTGCCTGTAGCAACGAAGTCCGTCAGGTTGTGGTCGAATTTTTTCTCATCCAGGGGGGCGATGTTGGCGCTGCGCCCCTTGTGCTCCGTGTGGCACTCGCGGCAGTCCCGGTCTTTCTCCATGCGACCGTGGTGACCACGACCCAGCTGCACGTCCTTGGAGACTTCTTTGTGGCAATCCAGGCACAAGGTGGTCTGGCCGGCTTTGTTGAAACGCACGTGACAGTTCTTGCAGGTGTCTTCCAGGTCGGCGTGGCCCTCGATCACCTTGCCCGGCATGAGCGCGCTTTCCACCGACTCGGCGCGCGCCTGTGCCACGGTGAGTAGGGCAAACAGGCAACCACACAGCGCTAGCCATAGGATACGTATCACGCGTGCGTCCGTCTGTGATTAGTACATGTGTACGGCAACGACGTGGAAGATCGCGCTGAACACCATCATGTAGACAAACGGTACATGCAGTACATGCCAGAGGGAAAACAGTTTCTCGTAGGTGGTGAATTGCGCGGTGTCCTGTATGGCATCCAGGTAGGAGCGCATCATGCCCTTGCTGTAGCGCAGCCGTTCGTCCAGCTTGGCGGAATTCCAGTGCCGCTGCTTGGCCGCTTTTTTCAGGCGCTTGGCCAGTATGTGGCCGGTGCGCCAATACACGAGTCGGGCGCGCAGCCCCAGCATGACAAAATGAATGGCCTCCTCCAGGGGATTGCGCGACGGTGCCAGTACATCGGCCTCGATCTGCTTCAGCAATTTCTCGGCCTCCGGGGCGAAATGAAATTTGGATTTTATGTCGCCGGAGCTGATCCCCAGGATGGTCTGCCGTTCCTGCAGCGACGCGCGCCGCCCGTAGAGGCCGTTATGAATTTTGGTATAGAAGAATCGTCCGACGATACCGCTGCCGGCCACCACCAGCATGCTTATCAGTGCCACGCCGGCATTGAGCGAGCCGATGTAAAACTGGGAATGCAGCAGGATAAGTGTCGGGCCGGAGATGCCTATCAGCATATGCGCGCGGAACCAGTGTTTACTGGCGCCCCAGGACTTCATGAAGCCGGCGTGTTTGCGCAAGGGGTAGAGCAGCAGCAACAGCAACAGCACGCCGCCGACCAGGCCCAGGTAATAGCCGAAATCCGAGCCAGGCGAATACCACTTCTGTTTGCTGATGACCCAGGCGCCGATGACCAGCAGGGCGGTCAAGGGCAGCATCAGGCGTCGTCGTTCTATAGCGGGCTTGTGTTTGGGGCGAACGGACTGGGTCGTCGCATTGGCTCTAACGGCAGTGTTCAGGGCTTCGGTCATCTTAAAGATCGCTCGCACAACGGGTGAGGCGGAGGGTGGGGCTTCCGTACCATGGGTATTGTTGGTGTGATGGTTTCTTTTGGCGCATGGACTGAAGTTTATTAGTCGATTACCAGTCAGTAACAGGTCTCGATGCATCCATGGCCTAACTTGAACTCACCCAGAGACAGTCCGTATCACGTGTGGATTATAGTTGATTATTCATGACATCAATGTATTGAGCGGGTTGAGCAGTACCCTACAGCGGATGAACGGGGAGGGGTGACGCCATCTGCCTGTGGGAAGGGTCGCTGGCGTGTCAGGCAATAGAATGAATCTAAATCCTGGGGAATGAATCTAAATCCTGGGGGCTGAGGGCCATTGGCTTTACCAAGCCCCGATGGCCGCTCGGCAAGCACGGCGTCTGTGGTATGAATTGCCTATAAAATAGGCACTGGCCACCGGGCTAGGGCATGCTGGGACGGTGCCCGTGCAGGTCGTTGTCCTGTCGGCGTTTACGTGGCGTATTTTTTTACCGTGCGCCGGCGAGCTTAAGACAGACTCCGGATCAAGGGCCACAGGGTCTTATCCCACACCTCGGGCGTAATGGGACCGATCTGTTTGTAGCGGATGATGCCTTGCTTATCCACGATGAAGCTTTCCGGTACACCATACACCCCCCAGTCGATACCGGTGCGGCCACTGGCATCCACGGGCACGCTGTCGTAGGGGTTGCCGTGGCCGCGCAGGACGTTCAGCGCATCGACACGGGTGTCTTTGTAGTTGAGACCGACGATGGCGACCTGTTTGCGTGCGGCGATTTCGAGCAGTACCGGATGTTCTTCTTTACACGCGACACACCAGGAGGCCCAGACGTTGACCATCACCACGCGTCCGCGCAGGTCGGCATTGGTCAGTATTTTGTCCGGGTTGTCGAGGCTGGGCAGGCTGAAGGCCGGCAACGGTTTGTTCACCAGGGGCGACGGTATTTTGCGTGGATCGAGCCGCAGACCGTAATACAACAAGTAGCCCAGTATCGCAAAGATACCGATGGGAATAAGAAATTTTTTCATAGGCTAGAGGTGTTCGATTCGCCCTTGGCACCCAAGGGGCGTGGCGGCGGTAAGGGGGCGGCGGTCTCGGGTGTCTCCACCTTGGGTTTCAGGCTCTTGGCCACCTCGGGTGGCATGTAATTTTCGTCGTGTTTGGCCAGCACCTGGTCGGCGATGAAGAGTTGGTTATCGCCGAAACGTCCCTGCGCCACCACGCCCTGACCCTCTTTGAACAGGTCCGGCAGGATGCCCTCGTAATGGATGGACATGCTTTTCTGCATATCAGTGACGGTGAAGTCCACCTTCAGGCCGTCGGCACTTTTCTTCACGCTGCCTCTTTCCACCAGCCCGCCCACGCGGAAGGTGCCGCTGGTAGGGGCCTTGCCTTCCAGGATCTCGCTCGGACTGAAGAAGTACACCAGATTGTTGCTGAAGGCGTTCAGCACCAGCAGGCCGGCGACGGTGAAGATCGAGACACCGGTCACGATCAGGATCAGTTTTTTGTAGCGTGGCTTCATTTGGTACCTGCCTCGTTCAGACGGGAATAGTCCCGCAGCATTTTCAATGTCGTCTTGTGTTTGTAGAAGGCACTCACCACATTGCCCACCAGTACCAGGGCGGCGCAGCCGTAGGAGCCCCAGACATACAACCCATAACCGCCCATGGCAAAAAATTCCGACCAGTTCATGCATCGCCTCCCACAATTTCGCCCACCCAGGCGGTGTGGCGCTCACGTTGCAGTATCTCGGCGCGCATACGCATCAGGGCCACGGTGAAATAAAACAGGGTGAAGGCCAGCGCCATGATCAACAGCGGGTAGAGCAGGCTAGGGTGGATCGACGGCGCGCCGATTTTGTTGATCGCACTTATAGACGCCGGCTGGTGCAAAGTGTTCCACCATTGCACGGAAAAATGTATCACCGGGATGTTGAGTACCCCCACCAGGGCCAGCAGGGCGCCGGCGCGGGACGCGCGCCGCGGGTCGTCGATCGCCGCCTGCAGGGCCATAAAACCTATATAAAGGAAGAACAGCAGCAGTTCCGAGGTGAGGCGCGCATCCCACGCCCACCAAGTGCCCCACATGGGCTTGCCCCAGAGGGAGCCGGTCACCAGGGCGAGAAAGGTGAAGGAGGCGCCGATGGGCGCGCTGACCGTGGCCAGCATATCCGCCAGTTTGATGTTCCAGATCAGGCCGACGGCGCCGGAGCCCGCCAGCATCATATAGACAAACATGGACATCCAGGCGGCGGGTACGTGCACAAACATGATGCGATAGCTCTCGCCCTGCTGATAGTCCGCCGGGGCGACAAACAGGCCGAAATACAGGCCGATGCCCAGCAGGGCGGCGGTGATCAGGGCGAACCAGGGGATCAAGGCCCCGGCCAGGCGGTAGAAATTGCGCGGCGCGGCGTATTTATAGTTGATTATATTCATGGGAGTTCAGTCGAGAGAGATGCGCAGGGCGGCGGCCGTCGCGAACGGGACAAAACCGAGTGCCATGATCAAAAAGGCTCCTAACAGGGACAGATACGCCTCCGGGTTCTGCCCGGTGGCACTGGCGGCAACGGCGCCGGCGCCGAAAATCAGGATCGGAGTATACAACGGTAACACCAGCAAGGACACCAGCACCCCGCCGCCCCGCAGGCCCAGGGTCAGGGCCGTGCCCACACTGCCCAAGAGGCTCAGTACCGGCGTGCCCAGTAACAGGGCGAGAATCAGGGTCGGCATGGCCGCCGTGGGCAGTTGCAGCTGGATCGCCAGCACCGGACTCAGCAAGACCAACGGTAGTCCCGTGGTGACCCAGTGGGCGAGGATTTTCGGCACGACGATAGCGGTCAGGGGTTGCGGACTCAACAGCATCTGTTCCAGGGTACCGTCGTCGTAGTCGCTGGCAAACAGTCTTCCCAAGGACAGCATGGTGGCGAGCAGGGCGGCCACCCACAATACGCCCGGTGCCAGGGTACGTAGTAAGGTCGGTTCCGGTCCCACGCCCAGGGGGAACAGGCTGATGACGATGCTGAAGAAAACCAGCGGCGTGATCATGTCCGCCGGCTTGCGCGCTGCCAGGGTAAGGTCGCGCAGAAACACGCTGCGGCTGGTGCTGAACAGGGTCGGTGACATCAG
>JAYSOL010000221.1:0-3527 GCA_043723045.1 Gammaproteobacteria bacterium
TTTATGCAAGTCGGGAGGACGGGATTCTAGCACGCACCGGTGTGTTGCGCGCAGGCGATCGGTCCCGAATGGCACCTACTTAAAACCCTGAAGACGTAGGGTGGGCATTGCCCACCACACGGGGCTTCGATAACCTCTGCTGGTGGGCAATGCCCACCCTACAAATCACCGTCGCGCACAACGCGGTGTCAGACGCGAGGCCTTGTGCCAGGATGGGGTGGGAAAAACTGCGGTAGCGGCTTATTTCGCCGGTTTTTTCCCCGCGGCGCGGCGCGCGGCGGGCTTGGTTTTCTTCGCCTGTTCGGCGCGCGACAGGAGTTGCTCCAGATCCTCGCCCTTGCGGAACTGAATGGCGCCGATGGCGACGTTCATTTTAATCTTCTTGTCGCCCTGGCCCAGCTCCTTGGCGTCCACCGCGGCACGCACACGGTCGGCGATCATATTGGCGTCCTTGAGCTTGGTGTGCGGCAGCACCACGAGGAACTCCTCGTTGTCGTAGCGTCCGGCCTTATCCGGCATGCGCAAGGTGTCGTAAAACACTTCCGCCATGGACTGCAACAGCTTTTCGCCACCGCGCGGCGCCAGGTCATCGCTGCTTTTCTTGAAGTCCGTCACCTGCACCAGGGCCATCGACAAGGGGGTGTTGTAGCGCTCGGCCTGGGCCATGAATTCAATCAGGTTGCTGGTAATGCCGCGGCGATTGGGCAGCTGGGTCACGGGATCCGTCAGCGCCGCCTGGATCGCCGGCGCGGCGCGGTCTGCGGCACCCTTACCCTCTTCGTAGGCGACGACCATGGGGCCGATCACCAGGGCATACACCGACAGGGGCATGATCACCGCCAGCAGCAGCGCGCTGGAAAAGATGACGGTGGCCTGGTTCGCGGGCGTGCTGAAATGCGACAGGGCCAGCATTACCAGCAGGCCCGCCACGAAGGCGATGATGCCGATCATGACAAAGGCGCGTACGCTGGAAAAGGTCGCTTTCGATTTGCTCGCTGACTGTCCCATCTGGTATCTCCTCCTAGGCCCATCACAAAGAACAGACCGCTGTTATTAACGCGCCGGGTTATTGTCACCCCGCTGCGTTTTATAAACATAACTATAGGCTAATGCAGCGCCCCGGGGGAGACCGCGGGCAAAGTTCTGTCTATCAGGACGTTATATCGATTGCAGATTGGCATAGGCCGCCACCAGCCACTTGGCCCCGGCCCGTTCGAAGTTGACCTGCACCCGGGCATGCTCGCCGCGCCCCTCGAGGGTCAGCACCACGCCATCGCCAAACTTGGCGTGCCGCACCCGACCGCCGAGTCGCAGCTTGCTCACGCCCGGTACTGCCGCCGCTCCGGGGCTGTCCTCCCAAGCGGGGCCCGGGGGCACGGGATAGTGGCTCTTAATCAATGTCTTGGCGCGCACCTCCTGCACCAGCTCCGGGGGGATCTCCCCCAGGAAACGCGACGGGCTGGTGTAGTGTTCGCTGCCATACAGGCGGCGCACCTCCGCCAGGGTGAGGGTCAGCTGGCGCATGGCGCGGGTCATGCCGACATAACACAGGCGGCGCTCCTCCTCCAGGCGATCGCCTTCCTGCAGGGAGCGCTGATGGGGAAACAGGCCGTCTTCCATGCCGGCCATGAACACCAGGGGGAACTCCAGGCCCTTGGCGGAGTGCAGGGACATGAGCTGCACGCAGTCCTCCCAGGCCTCCGCCTGGCCCTCCCCCGCCTCCAGGGCGGCGTGCGCCAGAAAACCCGAGAGCGGATCGAGTCCGCTGCTGTCGTCGTGGGTGTAGTTGCGCGCGGCGCTCACTAATTCTTCCAGGTTCTCCACGCGCATTTCGCTCTTTTCGCTTTTTTCATTCTTGTAGTGTTCCAGCAGGCCACCCAGGTTCAACATGACCTCCACCTGCTCCGCCAGCAGGGTGCCGGAGGTCTCCGCCGCCAGACGCTCGATGAGTTCGAGAAACGCCTTGAGGGCATTGGCCGCGCGCCCCGGCAGTTTGGCGTTGGCAAGAAGATCGAGAGACGCCTCCCACAGGGAAATTTTCTTATCGCGTGCATGCGCGCGCACCAGGTCCAGGGACTTGGTGCCGATGCCGCGGGTCGGCACATTGCACACGCGCTCAAAGGACGGATCGTCGTGGCGGCTCGCCATCAGGCGCAGATAGGCCAGGGCGTCCTTGATCTCGGCGCGCTCGAAGAAACGCAGGCCGCCATACACGCGGTAGGGCATGCCGGCATTCACCAGCGTCTCTTCAAACGTGCGCGACTGGGCGTTGGAACGGTACAGCACCGCCACCTGGTCGCGGCGGTTGCCCGCATCCACCCAGGCCTGGATACGATCCACCACGAAGCGCGCCTCATCGATTTCGTTAAACGCGGTGTACAGTTGGATCGGCTCGCCGGCGGCGCCGGCGGTCCACAAATCTTTGCCGAGGCGCCCGCTGTTGTGGCCGATGACGCCATTGGCCGCCTTGAGGATGGTCTGGGTGGAGCGGTAGTTCTGTTCCAGGCGGATGGAACGCGCGCCGGGATTGTCCCGTTCGAACTGTAAGATGTTCTCCACCTGGGCTCCACGCCAGCCGTAGATGGACTGGTCGTCGTCCCCCACGACAAACAGATTGCGGTGGCCGGTCGCTCCCGCGCGTCCTGCGCCCGCGACACTCGCGCTTCCCTGCGCGTCGCCGGCGAACAGCTTGAGCCAGGCATACTGGATATTATTGGTATCCTGGAACTCGTCCACCAGCACCTGGCGGAAGCGCTCCTGATAGTGGGTGCGCAACTCGGCGTTGTCGCGGATCAGCTCGTAGGCGCGCAGCAGCAGTTCGGAAAAATCCACCAACCCGGAGCGCTGGCAGGTGGCCTCGTATTCCTGATACGCCTTTATCAAGGTGGCGGAATGGGAATCCGTGCCCTGCCCCAGGTGTTGCGGCCGGCGGCCCGCCTCCTTGTGGTTATTGATGAACCACTGCGCCTGGCGCGGCGGCCAGTAGGCCTCGTCCAGCTCCAGGTTCTTGAGGATGCGGCGGATCAGGCGGTATTGATCGTCGCTGTCGAGGATCTGAAAATTCTGCGGCAGACCGGCCTCGCGCCAGTGGGCGCGCAACAAGCGGTGGGACAGCCCGTGGAAGGTACCGATCCACATGCCCACGGGCACATTCAACATGCCCTCGATGCGCCCGCGCATCTCGTGCGCCGCCTTGTTGGTAAAGGTCACCGCCAGGATACTGTGGGGCGAGACCTTGAGGATCTGCACCAGCCACGCCACCCGATGGGTGAGCACACGGGTCGTACCGCTGCCGGCGCCGGCCAGCACCAGCAGCGGTCCCGGGGGGGCCGCCACCGCTTCGCGCTGGGCGTCGTTCAGATTGTCGAGGAGGTGGGAGACATCCATAAGCCGGATCATAACAATTCCCGGGCACCGGGTCTTGCTGACCATCGCCCGCCCTTGGAGTGCGACGGCTCGCCGCCGCTTTACCCAAAGTAGTTGTAGTTGTAGGGTGGGCATTGCCCACCATGCGGGGCCAAGCTTGG
>JAYSOL010000222.1:0-4251 GCA_043723045.1 Gammaproteobacteria bacterium
GGGATAAACTACCCGGCTGGCAGGCCGATCAGCACGCCGAGGCCTGGCCAGCGCTGCTGCGCAGTTGCCGGAAAATCCGCGAGCGTGATGCCGCCTGGCGCGAACTCTGTCTGGATGCACAATGGATGTACACCCCGGACGATGCCACCGCGCGCGCTTTTTTCGAGCGCCATTTTCGCCCCCATCCCATGCTCGGCGAGGGTGGGGAGCCGGAAGGCCTGATCACCGGCTATTACGAGCCGCTGCTGCAGGGCAGCCTGACGCGCACCGAACGCTTCCGCTATCCGCTGTATCGTCGTCCGGAGAACCTGCTGACCGTGGACCTGGGGGCCTTGTATCCCGAGCTTCAGGGCAAGCCGGTGCGCGGCCGGCTGCAGGGCAATCGCGTTGTGCCGTATTTCAGCCGCGCGGAAATCACCGCGGGCGCCGATCTTCTCACCGGCCAGGAACTGCTCTGGGTGGACGATGCGGTGGCGCTGTTTATGCTGCAGGTGCAGGGCTCGGGGCGCGTGGCCATGCCGGACGGTTCGGTGCTGGCGGTAGGCTACGCGGACCAGAACGGTCATCCGTATTTCCCCATCGGCCGGCGCTTGGTGGAGATGGGCGCGCTCAAGTCGGGGGAGGTGACGCTCTACAGCATCCGCGACTGGCTGCATCACCATCCGGACGAGGCGGAAGGTGTGCTCAACCGCAATCCGAGCTATATCTTTTTCGCGCTGCGTGATGCATCCCTCGACGGCCCCCTCGGTTCCCTGAATGTCCCGCTGGTGGCGCAGCGATCCATCGCGGTGGATGCCGCCATGATCCCCCTCGGCCTGCCGGTGTGGCTCGACACCACGCTGCCGGGAGGTGCCCAGCCCTACCGGCGCCTGATGCAGGCCCAGGACACCGGTGGCGCCATCAAGGGCCAGGTGCGCGCGGATGTTTTCTTCGGGCGTGGCGTCGAGGCTGAACGTCTGGCGGGAGAAATGAAACAGCCCGGGCGGTTGTATGTGTTGCTGCCACCGGCGCCGTCTACGGTCGCGGCGCACTAGCCGTGTTGTAGAAGAACCGCCGCGCTGAAGAAGGCATTGCCCACTAGTCTTGTAGGTCGGGCTCCCCCATGGCCCATAAATGAGGGCCACATTGCGGGGACAAGAGCGCAGCGTAATCCGACATTTCGTCGCAGACGAAGGTGGAGCAGCAAAGGCGGGGTTTTGTTGGGTTACGCCCTTCGGGCTAACCCAACCTACAACTTCCCTGACTAGATGGGTAAAAACATGAACATGGATAAACAAGATATACAGGATTGATTTGCATCCTGTATATCTTGTTTATCCATGTTAAATATGGTCTTCTCATGCTGAAGTCCGGGACACCCAACTATTTTCTCACCCACGGTTCGTTGTGCACAAGATTTGTGTTACGCGATAGTTAACTAGTGGCGTACAAACGCGTCGACACAGCCTCCGATCTTATGCATGGGATACAAACGAAACCGACCTTCGATGAACTCCGATGACCCCATGAGCTGCCCGACATTGGCGCTGTTGTCCAGCGTGGGGGGTCGAGTAGCGTCGAGCGGTGCCCGGTTCAAGGTCAGGACATGGGTCAGGCCGCCAGTACGCTGCAACGCCGAGAAGAGCAGGTGCGTATCAGTGGCCTGCGGCCGCGACAGGCGTCTGGCGTCGTGTACGTAGCCGACCGTGTATACCCAGGCATCCGGCTGCGATTCCATAGGTCGGGTGTAATAGTAAGGTGTGTTACCGCCGAGGGGTTTGCCCGCCATGGCCGGTTGGGCAATGGCGATGGTGTGCAGCGGGCGCAGGTGGGCATAACCTTCCAGTATCACCCCCGCGGGAAAGCGATCAGCGAGGGCCTGCCACAGTTGCGCGACGCTGGTGCCCGGCTCGACCTGCAGGGTGTCGACCGGGCGTACACCGGTGGGCACGTACACCAGAAACAGGGTTTGAAAATAGCGATTGGCCACGAGGGCGTAATACTGTGGCGAGGCAGGATGGGTGGTGCGCAACCACGCCTGGCCGCCGGCCACCATGCCATCCCCGAGGCTCTGCCAGTCGCCCATGGCGATCGATCCCAGTCCGAACTGCATGCGGCGCGCGTCCAGGTAGGTATCCACCAGCGCTGCCGGAATGAGTGCCTGGTTGCGCGCCGTGAGGTCGCCGGTGACGCAGGTATCGATCGTACGGTTCTGTCCGGCGAGAACCAGCATCAGCACCGCCGCGCTGAAAACGGCGAGGATAAGCAGGGGATAAACATCGGTGTTTTTCCGCATACCGCATTATTCTAGCAGTCGTGGGTAAAAGCTATTGATGGCGCAGCGGGTGTCCGATCACGGGTGTCCGGCGCCGGACGGACAGGGGAGCCGGTGTTTAAGCGTCCACCACCGGCAGCGCGCGGCCTTCAAGCAGGCCGAGTAGTGGACGACCGATAATCTCGTAACGCCAACCCTGTAGCAGCGCAACGTCTTGGCTTCCCAGCACCAGACGTTGCAGGTCGCGCCGGGTGCCGAGGGCGATGGGGCTCAGCTGGTGTTCGCGGGCGGTGGCGTCGAGCAGGCTGGCCATGTCGCGGCACAACTGGGTCTGTTCCGGGGACAGGGGTGCGGGTGGCGACCAGAGCGGTTGCGCGGCCGGCAGATTGTTTTGACTGACGATCGCAAGAATCTCCGTGGACCACCTCTTGGCGGTTTTTTCATCCATGTCGCGGAGGGCGCTGAGTTGTTCCTGGGTCTGGGGCGCACGCCGCGCGATGTCGAACATCACCGGATCGCGCAACACCCAACTGCGCGGCAGGTTGTGGGATTGCGCCATGCGTTCGCGCCAATGGCTGAGTGCCTGCAATATGTTCTGCGCCTTGGGGTTGAGCTGGTGGCCGTGTTTGACGCGTCGCCAGGCCAGGGACGGATCGTTCTGGTAGAGGGCCGGATCCACGAGCTGGGTGAATTCGTCCGCCAGCCACGCCTGCCGCCCGGTTTCTTCCAGGCGCTGCTGCAGGTGCTGATAGACATCGCGCAGATAGCGTACATCGTCTTCCGCATAGGTAATCTGTTCCGGCGACAACGGACGCGCGGCCCAGTTGGCGCGGGTGTGCGCCTTGTCCAATTTTACCCCGGTGACCGCCTCGACCAGGGCGGCGTAACCGATCTGCTCGTCAAATCCAAGAAACGCCGCCGCGATCTGGGTATCGAACACCGGTGCGGGTGGTGTAGCGCGCAGATCGAAAAAGACCTCCAGGTCCTGGCGCGCCGAGTGCAGCACCTTCAGTACCTGCGGGTTGTAGATAAGATCGAGCAGCGGCGTGAGGTCATCCAGCGCCAGGGGGTCGACACAGGCGATGAGGTCGGGTGTGGCGATCTGCACCAGGCACAGCTTGGCGTAGTAGGTGCGCTCGCGCATGAATTCGGTGTCGAGGGCGATCCACGGTGCGTGCCGCAGCGGGTCGCAGAGTGCAATCAATTCGTCAGCGCTGGCGATGTAGTGTGTCGGCATGCGGCTAGTCTACCAGATCGGCACTGCGCTACTGAAAAGCATTCGTGCGCAGCGCACGCTATGGGTGCAGCGGGGAGGTGGCCGCTAGTGTGTGTCGCCAGTGGCCACCTGGCGAATTTGGTAACCGGGTAGGCCATTGCTATGATGCGGCCTGGGCGCGCAGGCGCATGGGAGGCGGCTCTACGTTGGCCGCGACCCGGCCCCCGCTGGCGACCCCGCCCCACCACGCCCAGGCCGCACATAAAGCCGCTGCACGCAGGTTGCGTGAGCGGTGGGCACCCCGAGTGAGCGAACTGTTTTCTGGTGTAGAGTGACGGCATGCCCATACTGAAAATTATTTTTGATATTTGCCTGTTGCGCGGGCGTCCGCAGGATCTGCCCGCGTCCTGGAATTTGTTTTGGCTATGCGCTTTGGGTTCCGTGGTAACGGGCTATGCGTCTGCCGCGTACGTGGAGGGACCCAGCCTCGCGGGTCTGTTGCACGTCGTCTTGCACGAGGCCATTTTTGGCGGAGCGGTGTGGGTGCTTCTTAAAACGCGCAACCACCCGGAGCGCTGGCTGCAGTCCATCGTGGCGCTGTATGCCGTGGGTGCGCTATTCAGTCTGGTGACACTGCCGGTCCTGCCGCAGCTGACCGAGTTTGCCAAGCACGCATTCGAGACCATCCAGCAAGGGGCGGCGATGCCTGAAGGGGCGGCGATGCCCGTCGGTGGGGTAGTATTATTCGTGTTTACGATCGCAGTCTGGCACTTGCTGGTCA
>JAYSOL010000223.1:0-2356 GCA_043723045.1 Gammaproteobacteria bacterium
CCCAGTTCGCGCGCGATGATGGCCGCGTGACAGGTGCGCCCGCCGCGGTTGGTGACGATGGCCGATGCGCGCTTCATGATCGGCTCCCAATCAGGGTCGGTCATATCGGTCACCAGGACGTCACCCGGCTGCACCCGATCCAACTCCTGCGTGCTGAGCACCACGCGCGCCTTACCTGCGCCGATGCGTTGACCGATGGCGCGACCGCTGACCACCGGCTCACCGGGCTGCTTGAGTGCATAACGTTCCAGGCGCTGGCTGGTGCTGCGACTCTTCACCGTCTCCGGGCGCGCCTGCAGGATGTACAAGCGCCCATCGTTGCCGTCCTTGCCCCATTCGATATCCATGGGCCGGCCATAGTGATCTTCGATGGTCAGCGCCTGGCGCGCCAACTCCTCCACTTCGTCGTCGGTGAGAGAGAAGCGCAGGCGCTCGGCCTCGGACACCGCCACGGTGCGCGTAGCACGGCCGTGCTCGTCGTCTCCGGCATACACCATCTTCACCGCTTTTTGTCCGAGGCTGCGGCGGATGACCGCGCGGTGACCTTGCTTGAGGGTCGGTTTGAACACGTAGAACTCGTCCGGATTGACCGCACCCTGTACCACGGTCTCGCCGAGACCGTAGGACGCGGTGATAAACACCACGTCGCGAAACCCGGACTCGGTGTCTAAGGTGAACATGACACCGCTGGCGCCGACATCGCTCCGCACCATGCGCTGGATACCGGCGGACAGCGCCACCTGACTGTGGACAAAACCGTGGTGCACGCGGTAGGCGATGGCACGGTCGTTGTACAACGAGGCGAACACCTCGCGCACCGCCCGCAGCACGCTGTCCAGACCGCGCACGTTGAGCAGAGTCTCCTGCTGACCGGCGAAGGAGGCCTCGGGCAGGTCCTCCGCCGTCGCCGAGGAACGCACCGCAACCGCCAGGTCTGCCCCCGCCTCCGCCGCAAGCTTGCCGTAGGCCATGGCAATCTCCCGCTCCAAGTCCGTCGGCAGGGGCAAGGCGAGTATCCATTCGCGGATCTGGCGGCCGCTGCGTGTCAATGCCGGTACGTCTTCAGTGTCGAGTCCGGCGAGCAGTTGTTCGATGCGACGATCGAGGCCATCGTGGGCAAGAAACGTCCGGTAGGCTTGGGCGGTGGTGGCAAATCCCCCGGGCACCGTGACGCCGGCGGACGCCAGGCGGCCGATCATCTCACCTAAGGAGGCATTCTTGCCGCCCACCACCGGGACGTCCTGCAGCCTTAAGGTTTCGAACCATCGCACATATGCCGTCATGGGCACTCCTTAAAGAATTGTCGCTACATACGATCTCCGGCTTCTGGCAGAATAGTCGCATGCAGCGCAGCGTCTTTTTTATCTCCGACCGTACCGGCATCACGGTCGAAACCCTGGGTCACAGCCTTCTGACCCAGTTCGGTGATATACGGTTCACTATACAGACGCTGCGTTTTATCGACAACGAGACCAAGGTGTGCGCCGCCGTTGCTGCCATCAACCACAGCGCCCTTGATTCCGGTCAAAAACCCATCGTGTTCAGCACCCTGATCGATGCCACACAGCGCCAGCAGATTGCCGCGAGCAACTGCGTCTTCTTCGATATCGTCGACACCTTCATACGACCCCTGGAAAGCGAGCTCGGTCACAGCTCCAGCCACACCATCGGGCAAACCCACGGCCTGACGGATGTCAGCGGCTACAGCCGGCGCATGGATGCGGTAAACTTCTCCCTCGCCACCGACGACGGACAATCCGTCCGCGACTATACCCGCGCCGACGTGGTCATTCTCGGCGTATCGCGCTCGGGCAAGACCCCTACTTGTCTGTATCTGGCGCTTACCTATGGGATTTACGCCGCCAACTATCCACTTACGCAGGAAGACCTGGAAGACCTGCGTCTGCCTCCCGCCCTCGCCAGTCTGCGCAGCAAACTCTTCGGACTGCATATCGATGCGCTGCGCCTGCATCAAATCCGCCAACAGCGTCAGCCGGACAGTCAGTATGCCTCGCTACGCCAGTGTCAAGTTGAGCTGCGTCAGGCCGAGGCCCTGTATCGCAAGTTCGGCATTGCCTCTCTGGCGACCACCGCCATGTCGGTGGAGGAAATTGCCACTACTATTTTGCATCAGATGAATCTCAAACCGCGTCGAAGCTAAGCCCGCATGATGAGCACACGAAACTGGCGTGATCCCGCCGACTACGCCTACACCTCGGACCTCGGGCTGGAAGGTTAAATACACCAACCTTGGTGTAAGTTGCAGCACGCAACGACCACTCTACGAAAATCTGCATGCGTCCAACGGTAGCCATGTGCCGATAGGGGGCGGCGCCACCCACACACACTGATAAAG
>JAYSOL010000224.1:0-5099 GCA_043723045.1 Gammaproteobacteria bacterium
CCGGCATGTGGCAGGCCTTGCATTTGTTGCGCAGGATCGGCAGCACCTGGCGCTTGAAGCTGATGCCCGTGGCGGGGTATGAGGGCAGCGTATCGAAGCCGACCTGCAGCGCACCGCGGCTGCCGCTCGGCCCGTGGTGCATGCTGCAGCCCATGCGCGGCACGCTGCCGCCGCCCACGGGTGCGATGGTGACCATGGGAGTGATCTTCTCGCCATGGCGCACCCAAGCCTTGTAACGCCACGTGCCTGGGTTCGCCTGGTTTTCCGCCGCGGTCCTGGTCGCGTCCCATCCCGCCGTGTCCGAGGCGATCGGGGTGTAGGTGAAGAAATTGCCGGCCTTGTTGCTGGTCATGCTCACGACGCCGCCCGCCGCGTCCTTGAGGGCGATCTCCGCGCCGGTCAGGGGCACGCGCCCGAGGCGGTCCTTGTAGAGGGTCCCGGACATGGTGAAGACGTGATTGCCCGCTTTGCCGCCGGGTGTGTGGCAGATGCCGCAATCCTCGCCGGTGTAGTGAAACTGGTTGCCGGCGGAGTGGCCGGAATCCACGCCGTTGTCCTTGCCGGGCGCATGGCCCGCGGGTATGGGCTCGAAGAGCTGTCCCTCGGCGGTGAAGGGTCCGGCGCCCATGCCCATGGGGATGGCGCCGAGCGCTGCGAGCGATGTGGCGAGTACGGCGATGGTGGTCTTGCGCATGTTCTTCTCCTGACGACGATCTGTTGGCGTGTGCGGCGGACGTGGCTCAGTGTTGATGGTCGCCGCCACCACCGCTGCCGCCCCCGTCCCCTCCGCCAACAACCGCCACGCCGGTGCGCGCATCCACCACCCAATAGGCGCCGGAGTGCTGGTTGGCGAGCGGCGCGCCCGTGAAGAAGTGCACGCCGTCCGCGCTCACCGCCAGCGTGCGCCCGTACTCGCCGTTCAGCATGTCCGTCGTGTAGCGACTGGCGGCGTGCGCGGGATCGTGGACGATGGTGGGATCCGCAAGCAGGTGCTCGCCGTGAAACAGGTAGACATTGCCGGTGAGCACGGTGCTGCCGCCCGTTCCGCCCCTGGACCAGGGCGCGCCCACCAGCAGGTCGCGCCTGCCGCCCCCATCCAGGTCCCCGACCACGGCGATGGCCGACCCGAGGCGGTCGGCCGTGGAGGCGCCGACAATCTTGGCCAGGCGGTAGGTCGCGTCGTTCTCCCAGATACCGGCCGGCCAGGCGGCGGCGCCCTTGAACAGATAGACGCTGCCCTTGTTGTCGTAGCTGGCCGGATCGCTGCGGTTGGGGTTGCCGATGGCGACGTCGCCGAACCCGTCGCCGTCGAAGTCGCCGAGATAGGCGATGGCCTTGCCGAAGCCCGAGCCGCTGGCCGTGGTGCCGCTGGCGATGCCGTAGATGGTGACGTCCTGGGTCTGATTCGCGGCGCGGTACGCGGCGAAGTCGCCGCGGCCGTAGTAAACGTAGACCTTGGAGCCGGCGGCGACGAAGATATCCGCCAGGCCGTCGCCATTCGCGTCACCGGCCGCGACACCGGCGCCGATGATGGCGTTCACCTTGTCGCCCTTGATGGTCACGTCGGGTTGCGGCGCGAGCGTCGGCCGGCCGAGGTAGACGTACGCGGCGCCGGACTGGAAGTTGTCGGTGAAGGTATAAGGTGCCGTGACCACGAGGTCGTTGCAGCCGTCGCCGTTCACGTCGCCGGCCGCGATGGCGAAGCCGAAGCGGTCCAGGGGCAGCTGACCGTTGAGCTTCGCGAGCAGCCCCGGCGGCGCGCTGCCGCCTTTGTACACGTAGACCGCGCCGCTCATGGGTGTCTCGCCATCCGCGTAGATGGCGGCAACGGCGTAGTCGGCGCGGCCGTCGCAGTTCACATCTCCGACGTTGGCCACCGTCGTGCCGAAGCCGGCGCCATCGGCCTCGCCCTTGAGCAAAGTGTTCGTTGAGGAGAGCCCGCCGGCGCCGGAGTACACCGACGCCACGCCTTCGCGCTCCACGACGCGTCCGTCGGGGGCGCCGACGACCAGATCCTCATGGCCATCGCCGTCGGCGTCCACGAAGCCGCCGGCATAGCCGAGCTGGCTCGACTGTAAATTGGCCATCCCCTGTCCCTGGTTGGGGTTGCCACCGTTGTCGGCCGGACCGCTCGTGCATCCGCAGCTCAGGGCCACGAAGGCCAGGATCGGCAAGGGCTTCGCGTTCATGGGGGTTTCCTTTCGAGTTGTTCTCGGAATCGCCTGCAAGCACATCCACTTTATGGTGCCGCATGCTAGCAGCGCAGCCCGGCGGAATGAATGCGGCATGGTGTCGCGCGGCAATTAGTCGCAGGGGGCGGGCGCCGGTGGAAACCGTCCGTGGAGGGTCGGCATTTTATTTTCTCAATGAACGTGTATGCTTATTCCTTAATTTTAAGGAATTCGTTACGCATGCCCGCCAGCTCGCTCCACGTTCGCCAGCTATCCAACGCGGTTAATCTGCGGCGTTTATTTGTACTGAGGAATATCGCCATCGCCGGCCAGGCGGTCACGGTTGTGCTGGTGGTGCGCGGTCTGGGCATGGCGTTGCCGGTGGGTGCCATGGCCAGTGTTATCGTGGCGCTGGCCCTGCTGAATCTGTTGACCCGCTGGCGCCTGCAACGTGACTGGCCGGTCAATGACATAGAGTTGTTCGCACAGTTGCTGCTGGATGTGTTGGCGCTCACCGTGCTGCTGTACTTCAGCGGCGGTTCAACCAATCCCTTTGTGCTGCTTTATCTTTTGCCCATCACCCTGACGGCGGCGGCCTTGCCTGGTTTTTATACCTGGGCCATGGCGGGCATCAGCATCGCCTGCTACAGCCTGCTCATGTTGGCCTACCGGCCGTTGCCGCACATGCATACCCAGCACGGCAGCGAGTTCGATCAGCATGTGCTGGGCATGTGGCTGGGGTTTGTCATGAGCGCGGTACTCATCGCCTACTTCGTGGTGAAAATGGGTCAGACCCTGCGCGACCGCGATCACGCCCTGGCCGCACTGCGTGAGGATCAGCTGCGCAATGAACGCATACTCGCCCTCGGCACCCTCGCCACGGGTGCCGCGCACGAACTCGGAACGCCGCTGTCCACCATGGCGGTGCTGATCAAAGAGTTGGAGCGGGAGAACGATGGCGCCGACCTGGTGGACAAGCTCGCCATCCTGCGGGAGCAGGTGGCGCGCTGTAAACGCATACTCTCCAGCCTGACCGAGTCCGCCGGACAGGTGCGCGCCGAGTCCGGCGGTAGCATGCGTCTCGATGGTTATCTGGAGGAGGTGGTGGCGAACTGGCGCGGCGTGCGTCCTGCGGCGCAGGTGGTGACGCACTGGCGCGGCACGCAACCGGCGCCCACCCTGCTCGCGGAACAGACCTTGAGTCAGGCGATCACGAATATACTGAACAACGCCGCCGACGCTGCCCCCGGGCCGGTGGAAGTGGATGGGCAGTGGGATGAACGCGAACTGCGGCTGGAGGTGTGTGACCGCGGTCCGGGTCTCACACCGGCGGCAGAGAAAAATGCCGGGACGTTGTTCTTCACCACCAAGGAGGCCGGGCAGGGACTGGGCCTGGGTCTGTTTCTCGCCCACGCCACACTCAATCGCTTCGGTGGCACGGTGCAACTCTTCAACCGCGCAGGCGGCGGTGCCTGCACCCGCCTGGTGTTGCCGCTTACCGATCTGCTGGTAGGTGACTAAGCATGGCTGATAGCGTTAGCGATGACCGCCCGGATCTGCTGCTGGTGGACGATGATGCCACCTTCTGCCAAGTCATGTCCCAGGCCCTGGACAAGCGCGGCTTCGAGGTGCGCGTCGCGCACACTGTGGCGGATGCCCAGGCGGCGGCGGCGCTTAGCCCGCCGGAGTATGCCGTGGTCGATCTCAAGATGCCGGGACCCTCGGGCCTGGAACTGGTACAGAGCCTGAAGGCCCTGGATGAACACACACGCATCGTGGTGCTCACCGGCTATGCCAGTGTTGCTACGGCCATCGAGGCGATCAAGCTCGGCGCCGTGCACTACCTGACCAAACCCGCGGATGCCGATGAGGTCGTCGCGGCGTTTCAGCGCGAGGCCGGCGATGTGACGATGGCGGTGGAGGCCAAGCCCATCTCGGTGGCGCGCCTGGAGTGGGAACATATCCAGAAGGTGCTGATGGAGTGTCAGGGGAACATCTCGGAAACGGCGCGGCGTTTAGGTATGCACCGACGCACGCTGCAACGTAAACTGACCAAGCGGCCGGTAAAGTCTTAGCAGGCTGTCAACAGCCTGTTAGGGGGCTCTGATGAATTCAAGAATGTAGGGTGCGCCCTGCGCACCGATTGAAATAATGGTGCGTGGGACGCACCCTACATTTGTTAGTGGTCCTAAGGCTTATTCTTCTTTAGTGCAGGCGCGCTCGACTTCCACCTTGTTCACGCCCTTGACGCTACCCACCGCCCGCTTGATGTTGTTGACGATGTCGTCGGCAAACGGGCAATGCGGCGTGGTCAGCTGGATGTCTACGTGCACGTAGTCACCGAGGATCTCGATTTCCTGGATGAAGCCCAGTTCCACGATATCGTGGTGGAGTTCGGGGTCCATCACCTGGCGCAGGGCGTGGTAGACCATTTGTTCGGTGATCGTGGTGCTCATGTGTTTTCCTCTCATCAATTTAACTGTCCACCAGCGGCGCGTGACGACACACTGGCCATGAAGCAATGCCGCCAGTCTAGCAGACATAGACGCGAGAACGCGCATTAACCCGAGGGCTTTGCTCAACAACCAAAAGGGTTGAAAAGGGCTAGGTTCCTGAGATTTCCTCGCATAAATCGGTCATTTTCATCTACTCTTTACGGGTGTTATGGTTTGCCGCTGCTTTACTAAGCGGGAGCAAGTCGCCGCACTCCCAACGGCGATGCCTGCCCTGTTTGATTTCGTCGTAATCGCGTATTCTTTGCGAATGCACATAATTAAAGAGTTATTGGCATCTAACTTGCCTCACTTATGCATAAGCTGTCTATCCCGCCCACAGGGAAGGGCCCGAAATGAATAACCACAAGCCAAAAATCGGTCTGATCATGTCCGGCGGCGGCGCGCGCGCCGCCAACCAGGTGGGCGTGCTCAA
>JAYSOL010000225.1:0-2261 GCA_043723045.1 Gammaproteobacteria bacterium
GAGCAGCTTCTTCTTGCCCTTATAGGCTGCCAGCGACACATCCGAGAGATCGGCGGTGGTCAGTTTGAAATCCGGCGCCGGGCTGCCGGTCTTGGGTAATTCGCCGTTGGTGTTGATCGCATTGCCTTTCAGAGTGATCTTGGCCATGTCATGCTCCTTGTGTTGTTCGTTATGCTACCGGTGGTGATTGATTTACATTTTGGTCGCGCACGGCGGGTCCAGTCGGCGCTTGCTGAGGATACGTTGCGCGTGCTCGATGTATTTGTCCATATCGGCACTGGTGCGTGTTTCGGTGACACACAGCAACAGCGACTCGCCCAATTCCGGATAGTCTTGCGTTAAGCTGTAACCGGCGATGATGCCCTGAGCCTCCATCGCCCGCAATACATCACTCACCGGCGAGGTAAGCCGTACCACCGCCTCGTGGAACACCGGCCGATCGAAAACGCGCTCGGCGTAGTGGGTGGCGGTGAATCGCGTCAGCAGCTCGTTGGTATTGGCATGGCACTGCGCCGCGGTGCGCGCCAGACCCGCGGGTCCCACGAGGGACATGTAGATAGTCGCCGCCGTCACCAGCAGGCCCTGATTGGTACAGATGTTGGACGTCGCCTTGGAACGACGGATGTGTTGTTCGCGCGCCTGCAGCGTCAGGGTGAATCCCGGCTTGCCGTCCAAGTCCCGGGTGCGGCCGATGATGCGCCCGGGCATCTGACGCACCAAGGCCTGCTTGCACGCCATGAAACCGAAATACGGTCCGCCGGAGGACAGCGGCACACCCAGGGGTTGGCCCTCGCCCACCGCGATGTCCGCGCCGTTCTTGCCCCACGCGCCCGGCGGGGTGAGCAGGGCGAGGGCGGTCGGGTTGACGCAACCGATAGCCAGCAAACCCTTGGCGTGGGCCCAGTCGGTTAGGGCATCCACTTCTTCCAGCACGCCGAAGAAGTTCGGCTGCGGGATTACCAGGGCGGCGCACTCGTTGGTATAGGCCTGTTCCAGCGCCGCGAGGGGGGTGTGTCCGCCCTTGCTGTCGTAGGCGACTTCGATGAGGTCGATCTTCTGGTTGCGCACAATGGCGTGCACCACTTTGCGATAGAGCGGGTGCACCGTCTTAGGGATGAGTATGCGCGTGCCCTGCTTGTGGGCGCGCACCGCCATGAGCACCGCCTCCGCCAAGGCCGAGGCGCCGTCGTAGAGCGAGGCATTGGACACGTCCATGCCCGTGAGGCTGGCCATCATGGTCTGGTATTCGTACAACAGCTGCAACGTACCCTGGCTGGCCTCCGCCTGATACGGCGTGTAGGCCGAGTAGTATTCGCCGCGACTGACGATCTGCCAGACCGCCGCCGGAATATGATGCTCGTAGGCGCCGGCGCCGATGAAGTTGAGATAACGGCCATCGGCCTCGGCGCGCTCCTGCATCAGGCGCGTGATGGCCATCTCCGTCATGCCGGGCGGTACGTGCTTGAGTTCACCGGTGCGCAGGTTCGCCGGGATCTCGGCGAACAGGTCTTCGATTTTTCCGGCGCCGATGGTCTTGAGCATTTGCTCGACGTCGGCATCCGTGTGGGGGATAAATGGCATGGACCAGCCCTAAGTGGATTTAACGCCTGGATGCGCGGGACACACCGGCCTCAGGCCGTGCGTCTCGCGCATCCGCTGTTTATATCAATGACTTTCCGCCGCCACCAAGGACTCATAGGCCTTGGCGTCCAACAGCTTGTCGATCTCGCCCTTGTTGCTCGGCTGCAGGCGGAACATCCAGCCGTCGCCATAGGCATCTTTGTTTAAAGTCTCCGGCGCGTCGCCGATCTTGCTGTTCACTTCGAGTACCTTGCCGGAGATGGGCGCGTAGACATCCGATGCCGCCTTGACCGACTCCACCACGGCGCATTCCTTGCCGGCGGTGATGTCTTTGCCGACCGCGGGCAATTCGATATAGACCAGATCGCCCAGCAGTTCCTGCGCGTGATCGGTGATGCCGACCTGCACCGAACCATCGGGCAGGGTTTTGACCCATTCGTGCGACTTGGTGTATTTGAGGTTTGCCGGTGTTTTGCTCATGTCTGACTCCACGTAAAGTTTTTATCCGATGCAGCTTTTACCATTGCGCACGAACGGGTATTTTACCACGCGTGCGTCCGTCATTTTTCCGCGTATCTCCACCTGACAGAGGCTGCCGACGTCCACCTGTGACGGCACCCGCGCCAGGGCGATGGCCTTGCCCAGGGTCGGGGAAAAACTGCCGCTGGTAATTTCGCCCT
>JAYSOL010000226.1:0-2818 GCA_043723045.1 Gammaproteobacteria bacterium
GGTGCAGGACGTTGACGTGCATGCCCAGGGTGGCGATGGCCGGTATGTCGGATTCGTCGGCGGGTCGGATGATCACTGTCTGGTCTCCGCAACGGGAAGAAAGGATCGGCTGCCTGGCGTGACTGAAACCATGGGGCGCTTTGCCGCCTGGCCGTTGCGTAGACTCAGCGCGCCCCACCGGGGGGCGGCGGAGGCAACGCCGGAGGTGGAGGCAGTACCGGCGGCGGCGGTAGCACCGGCGGCGGAGCAAGCGCTGACGGGGGGGCTACAATCGGTGGCGGCTCGCGTGCCGGCAACGTATTCGCCCCTTGTCCGCTGGATTGGTCGCCCTCGCGCAACACCGGGACGGGCGGCAGTTCCTTTGCGCCGGCGTCTGTGCTGTCGTCGGACTCCTGTTGTCCATTGCCGCTACTGCCCCGGCGTGGCGAGGTCGCACTCGGCGCGGGATGCTCGGCCTGAATAACATTCGTGTCCGGATTGATATCCTTTTCCTCCACCTTGCCGGCACCAGCCGGTGGCGGAAACTCCTGGTACGTGACCTTGCCGTCTTTATCCACCCACTTATAAAGTTTTACCGCGGACGCCGCACCCGGCAGCAGCAACAGCAGGCAAATCGTCATGGGCAGGATCTTTTTCATGGCTTCAGCCTAGCCTAATCACGTTGGGCCCACAAGCCGCGAGCGCTGTGACGTCCTGTGTCGTAGTATTTTATGCGGCTCAACGTTTCTTCGGCTGCGCGATATGAATAGCGCGGCCGTGTACCGCGAGCGCCGCCTCGTGAAACGCCTCGGTCAGGGTCGGATGCGCAAACATAGTCATGCCCACATCTTCGCTGCTCGCGCCGAACCCCATGGCGATCACCGCCTGGGAGATAAGCTCCGAACAGTGCGCGCCGATCATGTGTACGCCGAGCAACCGGTCGGTGTCGGCGTCCGCCAGGACTTTGATGAAACCGGCGGTGTCGTTCGCGGCCTTGGCGCGGCCGCTGGCGGCGAAGGGGAATTTACCCACGCGGTAATTCACGCCCGTGGCCTTCAACGCCTGTTCGGTTTTTCCCACCCAGGCCACCTCCGGCAGGGTATAGATCACCGACGGGACGGTGTCGTAGTTGACCCGCGCGCTCTGGCCAGCGATCAGTTCCGCTACCATGACGCCCTCTTCCGATCCTTTGTGCGCCAGCATCGGGCCGCGCACGGTGTCGCCGATGGCGTACACGCCGGGTAGATTGGTGTGACACTGTTCGTCCACATGGATATAACCCCATTCGTCCAGCAGCAGCTCGCTCTCTTTGGAAAATAGACCCTCGCTGTTGGGACGTCGGCCGACCGCGACAATAAGTTTATCCACGCGGGTCGACTGCGTGCCGTCCTTGTCCTGGTATTCGATCTCGACCTTGTTGTCCTTCACCTTGCAAGCCATGACGCGCGTGCCGAGACGGATCTCAAGACCCTGCTTGGTGTACTGGCGCAGGGCCTCCGCCGCTACCTGTTCGTCCGCAATGGATAGGAAGGTATCTTGCGCCTCGAGCAGTAACACCTCCGCGCCAAGACGCCGCCAGACACTGCCGAGCTCCAGACCGATGACCCCGGCGCCGATGATGCCGAGGCGCTTGGGTACGGCGGAAAATTCCAGCGCGCCGGTGGAGTCCACAATCAGGTCGCCCTGCAGGGGGGCCGCGGAAATGTGCACCGGCGACGACCCGGCAGCGAGGATGACGTGTTGCGCCTGCAGGACCGCCGCCGGGTCCTTGCCCTTGGGTGTGACTTCAACCTGTTTGTTCTTGAGCAGCTTGCCGCGCCCCGGCAGCCAGGTGATCTGGTGGGCCTTGAACAGGCCGGCGATGCCCTGGGTCAGCTCGCCCACCACCTTGTCCTTGCGCGCCATCATGGCGGCCAGATCCAGGGTGGCTGTCGCGATACCGATACCGTGGGCGGAAAAACCATGGCGCGCCTCGGCAAACAGTTCACTCGATTCGAGCAACGCCTTGGAGGGAATGCAACCGGTATTAAGACAGGTGCCGCCGAGCACCGGCTGGTTGTGGCGATCCAGCCACTGGTCCACCACGGCGGTTTTTAGACCGAGTTGCGCGCAGCGGATGGCGGCCACATAGCCGGCGGGGCCGGCACCGATAACGACTACGTCAAAGTTGTCTGCCATGGGCTGTCCTTAATTTTAGCGAACCTCTGAACAGTCCCCTCTCCCCCGTGCATTTCGGGGGAGAGGGGACCTAGTGTGATTGTTTCTGCCACGGATTCAGAGATTCTCTTAGTTACATCATTGCGAGGTTGTCGCGCAATGATGTTCTATTCAAACTTCCAGCAACATGCGCGCCGGGTCTTCCAGAAATTCCTTGATGGCTACCAGAAACTGCACCGCATCCTTACCATCCACCAGGCGATGATCATAGGAAAGCGCCACATACATCATGGGGCGTGCCACCACCGCGCCCTCCTCCACGATCGGCCGCGGCTGTATCTTGTGCATGCCAAGGATGGCGCTCTGCGGCGGATTGAGAATGGGCGTGGACAGCAGCGAACCGAACACGCCGCCGTTGGTGATGCTGAAGGTGCCGCCGGTGATGTCATCCATGGCGAGGCTGCCGTCCTGCGCCTTTTGCGACAGCTCGGCGATGCGCGCCTCGATCTGCGCCATGCTCATCTGGTCCGCGTCACGCAGGATGGGCACCACCAGACCGCGGGGCGAACTGACGGCGATGCCGAGATCGAAGTAGCCGTGATACACGATATCGGCGCCATCCACCGAGGCGTTGACCATCGGGAAACGCCTGAGCGCCTCCACCGAGGCCTTGACGAAGAAC
>JAYSOL010000227.1:0-6345 GCA_043723045.1 Gammaproteobacteria bacterium
GGTCAAGCTTGACGCCAAACAGCGCGATGAGCCGGGCGGTCGCCGGTCCATGCTGAATCTCATTGGCCGCGATGGATAACCAACGGGTAATATGGGCCAGGGGCAGCGGATCCTGAGGCAACCAGCTTACCGCGGCGTAACGCCGTGCGAGGTAGACAAGAATAGCCTGCGAGTCGGCCAGCGTGACATCGCCATCGACCAGCACCGGCACCTGCCCCAGGGGGTTGAGCGCTAGAAATGGCGCGCGCTTGTGTTCGCCGCCGCGCATATCGACCTCGATCGCCTCGAAATCAAGGCCGAGCATGCCGAGGAATAGTCGGACTTTGTAGCTATTGCCCGAGAGCTTGAAAGTAAATAAACGGCGCGCGTGCGGCATATCGATGTCTCTCCGGTAATTGTACAGAACGATCGGTACAATACTGCAGCCGGTTATTCTTGTCAACACCCCGGGCAACGGATTTCGTTAAGGCAAGCGCAACTCTTGAGCGCTCGGGAGAGTATTCTCAGCCGTTGTGGGGCGGGCGACCGCCATGGATGGCGGAAGTACTGGAAACGCAGGAGCAGTTTCCAGGGCATCGCCCACCGCACGGGGCGTCGGTAATCTTCCGCTGGTGGGCAATGCACTGGAAACTGCTCCTGCGTTTCTATGATTTGCACCGCGCACATCGCTATCCCCTCTCCCCCAACGGGGGAGAGGGTTAGGGTGAGGGGGAATCGTCGGTATTTGCCCCTCATCCTGTCCTTCTCCCCGAGGGAGAAGGGACCCTGGGTTTTGAGCACAGGGGCGCCGATAGCAAACATAAGTTCCAGACAGAATGGCGCACTACACTAGGTTCGAATATGACCGTCCCCGAGCACGATGTACTTCTGCGAGGTCAGCCCTTCCAGTCCCACCGGTCCGCGCACGTGCAGCTTGTCGGTGCTGATACCGATCTCCGCACCCAGGCCGTATTCGAAGCCGTCGGCGAAACGCGTCGAGGCGTTGACCATGACGGAGCTGGAATCGATCTCCCGCAGGAAGCGGCGCGCGCGTCCCAGGTCTTCGGTCATGATGGACTCGGTGTGGTTGGAGCCGTGCCGCTGGATGTGGTCGATGGCGTCGTCCATGCCCTGCACCACGCGCACCGACAAAATTGGCGCCAGGTATTCCGTGTCCCAGTCCTCCGCCGTCGCCGCCTTGATGCCCGGCAGCAGGGCGAGTGTGCGCTCACAACCGCGCAACTCCACACCCTTCTCCTGATACATCCGGCCGAGGCGCGGCAAGACCTGCAACGCGATGCCTTCGGCCACCAGCAAGGTCTCCATGGTATTGCAGGTGCCGTAGCGTTGGGTCTTGGCGTTGAACGCCACGCGGATGGATTTTTCCACGTCCGCGCGGTCGTCGACGTAGACATGGCAGATGCCGTGCAGATGCTTGATCACCGGCACACTCGCCTCGGCGCTGATGCGTTCGATCAAGCCCTTGCCGCCGCGCGGCACGATGACATCCACATACTGCTTCATGGTGATGAGCTGCCCGACCGCGGCGCGATCGGTGGTGGCGATCACCTGCACCGCGTCCGCCGACAGGCCCGCCGCGGTCAGTCCGGACTGAATGCAGGCGGCGATGGCCTGATTGGAGTGTTGCGCCTCGGAGCCGCCGCGCAGGATAGCGGCGTTGCCGGATTTCAGACACAGACCGGCGGCGTCGGCGGTGACGTTGGGGCGCGACTCGTAGATGATGCCGATCACACCCAGGGGCACACGCATCTTGCCCACCTGGATGCCGGAAGGCCGGTAATTGAGATCGGTGATTTCACCCACCGGGTCCGGCAGGGCGGCGATATCGCGCAGGCCCTGGGCCATGGCGCGGATGCGCTCGGCGTTCAACGCCAGGCGATCCAACAGGGCCGCGTCCAGCCCGTGTTTGGCGCCGGCGTCCAGGTCCTTCTTGTTGGCCTCGATGAGCCGGCCCTGCGCCTGATCGATGTGATCGGCCATGGTCATGAGTGCACGGTTTTTGTCGGCGGTGGGCGCGCTGCTCACACGCCGCGCGGCGGCGCGTGCGCGCCGCCCCACGTCGGTCATGTACTGTTGGATATCACTGCCAGTCAGCGGCTGGGATGCGGTCTTCATAGTCTTTGCTCCGGATTTACGCTCGTGTAGTGAGCCATTCTGTTTGGAACTCATGTTTACCATCAACACTTTCCGCCGCTCAAAACCCAAGATCCCTTCTCCCTTGGGAGAAGGACAGGATGAGGGACAAGGGCCGAAGATTCCCCCTCACCCTAACCCTCTCCCCCGTTGGGGGAGAGGGAATAAGTGCGGGGTAGATGACAACACACTTCGCTAGCGGCGGTCGGTGGTCGTGGCGAGCGGTCGGATGCCACACACGGCCAACGCCAAGGCCTCCAGTTCCTGCCACACATCGCCCTGTGCCCGCCCCTTCAGCACACGGTCGATGCGTGCGGCGCGCACCAACAGGGCCAGCCAGTGCGCGGGACGTAAGCGGCGCAGTGCCTGGGTCACCAAGGACTTGCGATTGGACCACACGCGGTTCGCCTGGAACACGCCGGCCTCCGCCCGCCCCTGCGCCAATTGCGCTGAAATCTGCGCCATGGCGCGCAACTCCCGCCCTAAGGCCCAAAGCACCAGTATCGGCTCAACCCCTTCGGCGCGCAAGCTGGCGAGCATGCGCGCCGCGGCGGCCGCCTGCCCCTGTAAACAGGCATCCACCAGACCGTACACGTTGAAGCGCGCATTGTCTGACAGACTTTCCTCCACATCCGCCAGGCGCACAGTGCCATCCTCGGCCAACAGGGCGAGCTTGTCGATCTCCTGGGCCGCCGCCAGCAGATTGCCTTCCAGGTGATAGGCCAGCATGTCCACCACCCCGGGTTCCGCCTGCAACCGACGGGCGCTCAAGCGCGCCGTTATCCAGGCGGGCAGGCGTGCCGCCTCCAGCGGCCAGACGGCGACGCTCACGCCGGCCTCGTCCAGGGCCTTGGCCCAGGCGCTCTCGCGACCGGCCTTGTCGAGTTTGCCGGCGATCACCAGTAACAGCGTGTCGCTCGCCGGCTGTTGCGCCAGCTGCACCAGCAGCTTGGCCCCGGTGTCGCCGGGCTTGCCGCCGGGCAGCCGTAACTCCAGCAGACGCCGTTCGGCGAACAACGACATGGCCTGGGTCGAGGCATACAGATCGTTCCAGTCGAACCCGCTTTCCACCGTATGCAGGCTGCGTTCGCTAAACCCCAGTTCCTGCGCGCGCCGGCGGATGGCGCTACAGCACTCGTCCACCAGCAGCGGCTCGTCGCCGTAGACCAGATACACCGGCGCCAGACCGCCTTGCGTTATAGTCGCCAGATGACCGGACAGACGTTCGGGATCAATGCGCATCGGTCGTCACGTCTGCGGCATCAGGCTGGCCAGGCGCCGCAATATCTGCTGCACCGCGTCGCGCCGCATCTCGCGCCGCAGGAATTCATCTTCCCGCTCTTTGGCCAGCACGTTCAATTTGTCGAAGGTGTATTCACGTTGCAGCTTGATGACCTGCGACGGCAGCAGGACCTTGCCGTCGGCGGCGGTCAGGGAAAAGGTCACACTGTAATTCAACAGGTAGTCGCTCACCTTGCCGCTGATGTCGATGGCCTGCACCTGGCTCCCTATCTGTTCGCCGGCCAGGGTCAAGGTCGCTACGGATGCATCCAGGTCCTCCACCACCTTGATACCGGCCTGCCCTTTCAGGACATTGCGCATCTCCACCGTTAACGGGGCATAGGCCGGGGCACTGAGCCGCAGGGTGGTGAGGGATGCCGGCAGGTTGGCGGACTCCTGGCCGCGCAAGTGGAAACCACAGGCGCTGAGCAGCAGGCAACTTGCCAGAGCCGCCATGAACCGGCGCCTCAGCATGGCCACGCCTCGACGTGTGTAGCGTCAATCTTCATCCATCCACCACCACGATGTTCACCAGCTTGCCGGGCACTACGATTATCTTCTTGATCGTTCTACCCTCGACGTGACGACTGACATTCTCGTCCGCCAGAGCGATCTTCTGCACGGCTTCCTGGCTGGCGCTGGCTGGCACATGGACGCGCGCGCGCAACTTGCCGTTGACCTGCACCACCAGCTCGATGACATCGCGCACCAGGGCGCGCGCGTCCGCTTGCGGCCAGGGGGCGTCGATCACCGCCTCGCTCGACCCCAGACGCACCTTCTGCCACAGGCCATGGGTGATATGCGGCACCACCGGCGACAACAGGCGCACCAGGATATCCACCGCCTCGAACAGGATGGCGTGCAGGCCCGCGCCCTGCTCACTGGCATCTCCACCCGCCGGTAGCTGCGCCAGGCTGTTGACCATTTTCATACAGGCGGCCACCACGGTATTAAACTGGTGTTTGCCAAAATCACGATTGGCCTGTTCCAGCAGAGCGTGGATATCGCCGCGCAGCTTGCGCTGTTCCGGGCTGAGGGACTGCCAATTAAAACCCTCCACCAGACGGCGGCGCGCGGTGGCGTCGGGATACAGCGGCGTCTGGTACTCCGGCCTGTTGCCCAGTTCCCACAGGCGCTTGAGAAAACGGTAGGCGCCCTCGACGCCGGCGTCGGACCATTCCAGGGTCTGCTCCGGCGGGGCGGCGAACATCATGAACAGGCGCGCGGTGTCGGCGCCGTATTGGCCGATCAGATCCGTCGGGTCGACACCGTTGTTCTTCGACTTCGACATGGTCTCGATACCACCCACCGTCACCGGCTGGCCGTCGGCCTTGAGGGTGGCCGCCACGGTGCGCCCCTTGCTGTCGCGTTCGATGGCGACCTCGGTAGGGAAAAAATAGTCTTTCCTGCCATCGGCATGCACACGGAAAAAAGTCTCCGCCAGCACCATGCCCTGGGAGAGCAGACGGGTAAACGGCTCGTCGCTGTCGGCCATGCCTTCGTCGCGCATGAGCTTGTGGAAGAAACGCGCGTACAGCAGGTGCAGAATGGCGTGCTCGATGCCGCCGATGTACTGATCGACCGGCATCCAGTAGTTGGTTTCGGCATCCACCATGGCATGCGCGCTGCGCCCACTGGCGAAGCGCGCGTAATACCAGGAGGAGTCCACGAAGGTGTCCATGGTGTCGGTTTCGCGTTGAGCGTCCTGGCCGCACTTCGGGCATGTGCAGCTGACGAAATCGGCGCGCTTCTTGAGCGGGTTGCCGGAGCCGTCGGGCACACAGTCTTCCGGCAGCACCACCGGCAGGTCCTTATCCGGTACCGGCACGTCGCCGCAAGTATCGCAGTGAATAATAGGAATCGGGCAACCCCAGTAGCGCTGGCGCGAGACTCCCCAGTCGCGCAGGCGCCACATGACCTGCTTGTCGCCGAGGCCCTTGGCTTTCAGGTCGGTGGCGATGGCGTCCACGGCGGCGGTGTAATCGAGACCGTCGTACTTGCCGGAGTTCACACAACGGCCATGTTCCTTGTCGGCATACCACTCGGCCCAGGCGTCGGTGGAGAACTTTTCCTCACCCACCGTAATGACCTGCCTGATCGGCAAACCGTATTGCTTGGCGAAGTGGAAGTCGCGCTCATCGTGCGCCGGCACCGCCATCACCGCACCCTCGCCATAACCCATGAGCACGTAATTGCCGACCCATACGGGGATCGGATCGCCGGTGAGCGGATGCGTCACACTGATCCCAGTGGCCATGCCCTTCTTTTCCATGGTGGCGATATCCGCTTCCATGACCGAGCCGCGCTTGCATTCCTCGACGAAGGCCGCGAGCTGCGGATTGTTCCGCGCGGCATGCGTGGCCAGCGGGTGCTCGGCCGCGACGGCGCAGAAGGTGACACCCATGATGGTATCGGCGCGGGTGGTGAACACCCAGAGCCTTTCATCCTTGCCATCGAGCTTGTACGGGAAGGCGAAACGCACACCAACGCTCTTGCCGATCCAGTTGGCCTGCATGGTGCGCACCCGCTCCGGCCAGTCGGTGAGCTGATCGAGATCGGTCAGCAGTTCCTCGGCATATTGCGTGATGGCGAAGTAGTACATGGGGATCTCGCGCTTCTCCACCAGCGCACCGGTGCGCCAGCCGCGGCCGTCGATCACCTGCTCATTGGCAAGCACGGTCTGATCCACCGGGTCCCAGTTCACGCAGCCGGTCTTCTTGTAGGCGATACCCTTTTCCAGCATGCGCAGGAATAACCATTGGTTCCAGCGATAATATTGCGGGGTGCAGGTGGCTAGTTCCCGCGACCAATCAATGGCAAAGCCCAAGGACTGTAGTTGCTGCTTCATATAAGCAATGTTGTCGTGGGTCCATTTGGCGGGCGCGACATGGGATGCCATGGCGGCGTTTTCCGCCGGCAAACCGAAAGCAT
>JAYSOL010000228.1:0-3848 GCA_043723045.1 Gammaproteobacteria bacterium
GGAATACTACGCATGCAGTCCGTCGCTGCGGCATGACGCCATGAACCACGAAATCCCAGGAGACATGTAATGAAGGTGATGATCCGCAAGAATGCCGCCGGGGTGTTTACCGCCTATGTCGCGAAGAAGGACCTGGAGGAGCCGATCGTCGCCATGGAAAAGGCGGAGATGTGGGGCGGCCTGGTGACCCTGGCCAACGGTTGGCGCCTGATGCTGCCGGTCATGGCGGCGGATACCGCACTGCCGATCACGGTCGAAGTGCGTAAGTTGAGTGAATGACCATGGCACTGACTGAAGCCGATGTCCGCTGCATCGAAACCATACTCAGCGCTGTGCCTGGGGATGAGAACCCCGCCGTCGCCGTGCGCCGGAGTCTGCCCGGACTGTCGCTGACGCGCTGCGATGTTTCCGACATGAGCGGCGAAACACCGTTCCGGGAAACACCGCGTTACGCGCTCTACCTGGTGGATGGCAGCAGCCATTGCTGGCGTATCACCAGCGATCCCGGGCAGGCCACCGGTGTGGTCGTGGCCGCGCGGCCTGCGGGGCGATCATGACCCAGGCCTGGATACCGCTGTCCGATCCGGATATCAGTCCCGCTGAACTCGAGGCGGTGAGCGCGGTGCTGACATCGCCGCGCGTGAGCGGCGGGCCGGTGGTGGAGGAATTCGAAGCGGTCTTCGCCGCCTATGTCGGGCGCAGGCACGCGGTGGCGGTGGCCAGCGGCACGCTCGGACTGCTGTTGTGTCTCAAGGCCCACGGCATCGGTCCGGGGGACGAGGTGGTCGCATCGCCTTTTGCCTGGCATCAGATCGCCCACGCCATCGCACTCGCCGGCGCGCGAGCGGTGTTCGCCGATATCGACTACTGGTCCGGGACACTGGACCCGGCTAAGGCCGAGGCGAAGTTCTCTACCGGCACGCGCGCGCTGCTGGCCGGCAACACCAACGGACACCCGGCCGCCTGGGCGGCATTGCGCGCGTTGGCGGATAGACACGGACTGTTGCTGCTGGAGGATTCCACCGAGGCCATCGGTTCGACCTATCAGGACAAATTGGTGGGCAGCTTTGGCGACTGCGCGATTTTCGATTTTTCCCAGCCCGGGGCGATCACCTGCGGCGAGGGCGGAATGGTGGTGACGGATGACCTGGAGGTGGCCCGCGTTCTGCGCTACCACCGCCAGCGCAAGCTCGATGAGCGTCATTCGGTGGTGGTCAGCGGCATTCTGCCGCACCAGGCCGGTATCAGCGACCTGAGTGCGGCGCTGGGACTCGCGCAACTGCGGCGCATCGACGCCATCCTGCAGCGACGCAAACAGGTGGAGAATTATTACTACTCACACATCAAGTCGTTCGAGGGCATCAAGGATCCGTATCTCGCGCCCGAGGTGACGCAGGTGTACTGGTTTCTGTATATGGTGCATTTGGGCACACGCTTCTCGCGCAGCAGCCGCGACGCCATCGTCAACGATCTGCACACCGAACACATCGAAGCCGCGGCCTATTGCCAGCCACTGCACCTGCAGCGTTTCTATCAGGAGCAAGGCTACCGCAAGGGTAACTATTTCGTAACGGAGAAGGTCGCCGACCGCGCCCTCGCCCTGCCGCTGCATGGCCATCTGACGCAGGATCAGGTCGGTTTTATCGTGCAGACCGCCAAGGATGCGTCTATCAATGTGGGCGCGGGATCCGCTATCTATTAAAGGTTGTAAGCAAGGTGGGCGCCGCCCACCGGCAGAGGTATCACCGAACGCAGGAGGTTTTATGGAAAACAAGAGTGTCATGATACATGTGCGTTTCGCGCCCAACGGCACGGTCACCGAAATCGGCGAGCGCCCCGGCGATCTCAGCGCGCAGGAGTGGTTCAATCGCCTGAGCCGCGACACCCACAACGGTTACCAATCGCTGTCCGGTGGCCGTGGCCTGTTTCGCGTCAGTGCGGAACAGCTTGGCACCTTGAAGACCATGCCGGCGCAGCAGCCATGATCAAGCCCTCGGACCTCAGGGAAATCAGGACCGGCCTGGCCACCGGCAGGGTGATCCCCTATCTCGGCCCCGGCATGCTCGATCTCGTCGTTGACTGCCCGGTGCCCGGTTCGCCGCAGGCGCTGGTGCAGCAACTCACCGCGAAGGTGACGGTGCCGCATAAAGTCCGCAACAACCTGACCGCCGCCGCCCAATTCATCGAGAACTTCAAGCACCGCAAGACGGTCGCCAGCCTGATGTCGGATGCCTTCCGGGCCAGGGTCACGCCGGCGGCGTTGCACGATTATATCGCCGCTACCTTCGACCTCCCCTTGGTGGTGGCCGTGTGGTACGACAACGCCATGCAAAACGCGTTGGCCGTGCGCGACCACTGGGGCATGGCGCAGGGGATCAGCCAAGCGGAGCATTTCGGAACCTGGGTGCATTATTTCGACCAGAACGGCGCGCCCGCGACGGAAGCGGATGCGCAACACTGGCCGACGCTGCTTTATCAACCGCTGGGATCGACCTCACCGGCGAACAATTTTCTGGTATCGGATTCCGACTATGTGGAAGTGCTCACCGAGATCGATATCCAGACGCCGATTCCGCAGGTTGTCCAGCGCCGGCGCAGCGGGCGTCATTTTCTGTTTCTCGGCTGCCGCTTCAGCACCCAGCTGGAACGCAGTTTTGCACGCCAGATCACCAAGCGCTCCTCGGACAAGCACTGGGCGGTGCTGCCAGGCGAGCTGACACGCAACGAGGCGCGTTTTTTTGCGGAACAGAAGATTCAGCGCATCGATCTGACCCTGGCGGAATTCTCCGCGTTACTGCAGGAAGCGCAGATCGAAACCGTCGCAGCAACCGGTTGATACGCCGGGGAGGCAGGCCATGTCAGTCAGGATATTTTGCGAATGTGGAAAAGACATCACGGACCGGATCCCGGTCTTCGATAAAAAGACACGGACAATAGACTGGATGGATAGAAATCCACCGGTCTGCGATAGCTGCGCTGATGCGGACATACAGCAGGAGCCCGTCACCACCGCAGCTCAGCAACATCCGGTACCGCACAGGCGTGCGGGTCGCCGTTGAGATCAGGTTATTTAGGGATGGCGGAAGTACTGGAAACGCAGGAGCAGTTTCCAGTGAATCGCCCACCAAACGGGGCGTCGATAGTCTCCGCTGGTGGGCGATGCCCACCCTACAAGTTGTAGGTTGGGTTGCGCCCTTCGGGCGTAACCCAACAAAACCCCGCCTTTGCTGCTCCATCTTGGTCTGCGGCGAAATGTCGGGTTACGCTCTCGTTTATGCAGCGCCGCATGACCGGGTTACCGTGGCCGTGCCGCTCACACCGCATGAATAGGGATCACGGCGCGCCGGCGACCGAGCATTGCGTCGACTTTCTTGCGCACGGCCTGGATGGTAAGCGGTTTAAGCAGCAGACCGTCGGCACCGGATGTCAGACAGTCCCGGACAATAGGATCGTCTGCATTCTCCGCAACCAGCAGTATCTTGACTCCCTCGATTCGCCCCTTGATGTCAGCCAGTATGGCCGTGCTGTGTTCCTGAATAATGCCCAGGCCCAGCAGTATCAGGTCCGGCTTCCATTGCGTGCTTTTAGTGAGCGCCGCCTCCAGGCTGGGGAGGTCGTGGGTCTCGTTTTCATCATGCAGCATGAATTGCAGAATTGCGCGCGTGATGTCGTGTGTATCGACCACGAATACTCTCTTGTTATCCACCGCTTTGTTGCTGTCGACACCGATCTGCATGGATTGCTCCTGAAGTGAGGGTTCTTATCCGGATGAAAAGCAAGATCCGTTCCGGGACGCAGGCGGCGGCGCGGGGCGTGAAAGTCTGGGCGGTGCGGCGGTTTTTCGGCGA
>JAYSOL010000229.1:0-2727 GCA_043723045.1 Gammaproteobacteria bacterium
AATAAGCGGTTTTACGCCCTGCCCGTGTGAAGCAAAAAAGTCGGGGGGAGGGTTGACGGGGAACAGAGTATCTACATTAAGGTCTGTCCAACCGTCACCGGCCCCTGCTGGAGCAGCCCCATGAGCGAGAAACACCCGCGCAAAGGCATTTACATCCTGCCCAATCTGTTTACCACCGGCGCCCTGTTCGCCGGGTTCTACGCCATCGTCCAGGCCATGAACAATCAGTTCGAGAACGCACCGCTGGCGATCTTCATCGCCATGGTGCTGGACGGGCTGGATGGCCGCGTCGCGCGCTGGACCCATACCGAGAGCGACTTCGGCGCCGAATACGACAGCCTGTCCGACATGGTCTCCTTCGGGCTGGCACCGGCGCTGGTGATGTATGAGTGGGCCCTGTCGGGTCTGGGTAAGATCGGCTGGCTGGTCGCCTTTCTCTACACCGCCGCCGCGGCCCTGCGTCTGGCGCGCTTCAATACCCAGGTGGGTAGCAGCAGTGGCAGCTATTTTCAGGGCCTGCCCAGTCCGTCCGCCGCGGCCATGACCGTGGGCCTCATGTGGGCGCTGCACTCGGGTTATGGCGTGCCCGGCAAGGAAGTGAGCTTTCTGGCCCTGGGCTTCACCCTGTTTGCCGCGGTCGCCATGGTCAGCAATATGCGTTACTACAGCTTCAAGCACTTCGACCTGAAGGGCCGGGTGCCTTTCATGGCGATCATCGCCGTGGTGCTGCTGTTGGTACTCATCGCCCTCGATCCGCCGCAGAATCTCTTTTTGATCTTTCTGTTGTACGGCCTGTCGGGACCGGTATTCGCCGGTTTCCGCTGGTACCAGCGCTGGCGCGGCGGGCTCAAGACCAAACCCAGGCCCTGAAGGTGGCAGCGCCGGGCTTTGAATTCCGCCCCGTCTGGTTTATATTTATTCCCATGAAGATCGCACGCACCGACTTAAGCCCGTTCGCCACCCTGTGGCAGGGCGGTGCGCGCCCATTGCCTTGCCCCCGCTTCCTGCTGTGCCGTCGACTGCTGCGCGCCAGCGCACAATAACCCCCCCTTCCTGGCGAGGAATAAAATACGCAAACCGTTACAATAAAGCCAACCAGTCGACAGGGCGCCGGTGCGCCGTGTAAAGCGAGAACAACATGAACGACCCATTAATCATATTCGATACCACCTTACGCGACGGCGAGCAGAGCCCCGGCGCCTCCATGACGCGGGATGAAAAGGTGCGCATCGCCAAGGTGCTGGAGCGCATGCGCGTGGACATCATCGAGGCCGGATTTCCCATTGCCAGCCCCGGTGACTTCGAGGCGGTCAAGGCCGTGGCGGCGGTGATCACCGACAGTACCGTGTGTGCCCTGGCGCGCGCCCTGGACAAGGACATCGACCGCGCCGGCGAGGCCATCAAGCCCGCCAAGTCCGGCCGCATCCATACCTTTATCGCCACCTCGCCCATCCACATGCGCGAGAAGCTGCGCATGAGCCCCGAACAGGTCATCGAGCAGGCGGTGAAGGCGGTGAAGTACGCGCGCCGTTATACCGATGACGTCGAGTTCTCGCCGGAAGACGCCGGTCGTTCGGAAACCGATTTCCTCTGCCGCGTGCTGGAGGCGGTGATCGACGCCGGGGCGCGCACGGTGAATATCCCGGATACCGTGGGCTACAACCTGCCGCATCAGTTCGGTGCCTTGATCAAGACCCTGCGCGAACGCGTGCCGAACGCGCACAAGGCGGTGTTTTCCGTGCACTGCCACAATGACCTGGGCCTGGCGGTGGCCAATTCCCTGTCGGCGGTGCTCAACGGTGCGCGCCAGGTGGAGTGCACCATCAACGGGCTGGGTGAGCGCGCTGGTAACGCCGCGCTGGAAGAGGTGGTCATGGCGGTGCGCACGCGGCGCGACATGTTTACCTGCGATACGCGCCTCGACACCACCCAGATCGTGCCGGCCAGCCGCCTGGTATCCAACATCACTGGATTCGCTGTCCAGCCGAACAAGGCGGTGGTCGGCGCCAACGCCTTCGCCCACGAATCGGGCATCCATCAGGATGGTGTGCTGAAGAAGCGCGAGACCTACGAAATCATGCGCGCCGAGGATGTCGGCTGGGGCGCCAACCGCATGGTGCTGGGCAAACACTCCGGCCGCAACGCCTTGCGCTCGCGCATGAAGGAACTCGGCATCGAGTTCCCCTCGGAGGAGGAATTCAATTCCGCGTTTGAACGCTTCAAGGATCTGGCGGACAAGAAACACGACATCTTCGACGAGGATCTGCAGGCCCTGGTGACGGAAGAGCGCCTCGAGCACAACGAGCATTACCGCCTCGCGGCCCTGCGGGTCTGCAGCGAGACCGGCACCAAGCCGTATGCCACCTTGAGCCTCATGGTCAATGGCGAGCTGCAGGCCGCCGCCGCCGAGGGTGGTGGTCCGGTGGATGCGTCGTTCAAGGCGATCGAGGCCATCGTCAACAGCCAGGCGCAACTGCTGCTGTATTCGGTGAACAACATCACCAGCGGCACCGATTCCCAGGGTGAGGTCACGGTGCGCCTGGAAAAGGCCGGACGCATTGTGAACGGCAACGGAGCCGATACCGATATCGTCGTCGCGTCGGCCAAAGCGTATCTGCACGCGTTAAACAAGCTCAACGCCAAACAGGAGCGCGCGCATCCTCAGGGCGAGCCATAAAGCACGTAGCGCCCGTCAACTTATCAGTCGGGCGGCTTGCACGCTTTCTG
>JAYSOL010000230.1:0-10631 GCA_043723045.1 Gammaproteobacteria bacterium
GGTCTATAAATTCCGTTCCATCCCGTTGCGCGAGTTTCTATTGCGTCCCTACCACCGGCACGATGAGGCGACACGTCAACGTCTGGACTGGGCCAAGGCGCGCCGCACACCTGCCACGCCCACGGACTGGATCGCGCCGCTGGAGCGTTTTCAGCCGGACGCGCGTCACCTGAGCGTTCCGCTGACCGTGGGCAGTGACGCGGCGCAACAGCTGCGTAATGTCTGTCCGGCGGAGGTGTACAGCATCGCCAGCAAGCTCGGCGGTGTGGCGAGCCAGTTCGAGAATTGCATCAAGTGTGAATCGTGCCGCGTCACCGTGCCTGGCATCGACTGGAACCGCACCAGCCGCCACCGCCTGGCCTATCGTGTGCCCGGCGACGGACGCTACGGCTTCGATGCCTCGGTCAACACGTCGATACAGCTTGCTCCGGTACCGGTGTTGGCGCTGGCCCCGCACGCCGTAAAATCCTGGACCGATCTGTATCGCTCGCTGTGCGCCCGACCGGCCATGGTCGGTGACGAGTGGGTACAGGCGTGGCGTCGTGTGTTGGAGGTGATCCCGCTGGACGAGGACGTGGTGCCCGGGTTGCACGGACGCCTCAGCCACTGGTTGGAAAAAAATGCCTACGGCTGGATGGAAGCGGAGCTGCACGCCCTGCTGGAGCAGGCGCAGAGCCTGCCGCAGGACACCACCGGCCTGCGCGATCCCGCGGTGCATGCACGTGCCGTGCGCGAACACCATTGGCAGTGGTTGCGCGAGCAATTTACGCCGGAACACCTGAAGCAACTGGCGTTACAGGGCTGGGACGATGCCAGTCGCGAGCACCTCAGGCGCTGGATCGAAGAGGCACGCGAGCACTCGGCCGCGGCGCTGGAGTGGCTGGCCGCCTGGTCGCCGGCCCTAGCCTGGGTCGCGGCCAATCATTTTCTCGCGGAGTCTTATAGCGGCCAGCCGCAGACCGACGTGCTGGTAGCACCGCTATGGCGCGAACAGGATGGTCAGTCCAATTGGATGCCGGCCGCAGCGGAACGCCTGGTCGACCCCCAGGGCAATGGTGTGCGCATGGGCGAGGCCCTGGCGCACGGCGCCGGCGGCGACGCGGCGCAACCCGTGCGCATACCGGTGGACGCGGGGCTCAGTGGGTTCGGCGCCACACCCGCCATGGCGCGCTTAAGCCTGGCGCTGGCCCTGGGTCAGGCCTTGGTGCTGCGCGCGCGTGCCGCCGAGTACGCCGGACAGCGGGTGCAGTTCCGCGGTGAACTCAAGGACGCCGAGGGGCGCGACTCCATCGCCAAGTTCGGTGGCGTAAAACACATGCTCGCGGGCATCGAACAGGCCGTGGCCCTGTTGCAGCTGGCGCGCGACTGGTGTGAACCGGAGCCCGCCAAGGTGTTGGCGCTGGTGCGCGAGCACATGGGTCCGTGGATGGACGCGGTGCCGTGGCTGGCGGGGCAGATTTTCGGCGGCATGGGTTATTCCGAGGAGGACATCCTGGCGCCGCGCTATCGCGACTCGATGCTGTTCAGTCAATGGCCGGGGGCCGGCGAACTGGAAACCGAAGACCCGGATTTTGCCTGTCGCGTGGCCCAGCAGGCGCAGGAGCTGGGCTTACGCGAATACGTCTACGCGCGCAACCTGTGGCGCGCCAGCGACAACCGCCGCAAACTGCGCGCGATCCTGCCACCCCAGGTGGAACCGGCGCCGGCGAAAAAACGCCGCCACACCAAATCGCTCACCTGGCAGGCGCAGGAAAAATTCACCTACCACAGCGGCAGTTTCATCAACGGCCAGCTGCTGGCGCCGGAACAGGTGCTGACCATGGAACACTATGGGCGCGACGCCACCCTGCGGCGCACGCGTGCCGATGTGTTGCGCCTGTTGCGTGGCGGATTCAATGTACCCCCCGGCCATCTCTCTTACGGGCGTTACATCGACGCACTGCACGGTATGCCGGAGGAGGATATCCAACGGCTGCGCGACTTCAACGCCTTCGCCACCATCGTGCCGCAGTCCCTCGGCGGCAAGGGTTGGAGCAAGGCGCAGTATTCGGTGCTGACCAATCTCGGCATGGGCCACATGGACACGGCCTTCGGTCTGTTGATCATGGCCAGCACCAGCATCGGCACCATGCCGGTGATGCTCGGTCGGGACAAGGATCTGCCGAGCCTGCGCGCGGAGCTGACCGCTTGCCTCGCCGACCAGGCAGCGTGGCGCGCCCTGCGTGGCGGTATCAAACGTATCGTCCGCATGTTGGAACACCCGGAACCCAAACCCTTCCGTCAGGCCATGGAGCAATGGGGCAAGCAGATACAGCGCATGTTTCTGTTTCCCGGTTCAACCCTGAAGTATCTGGCGCGCACCTATCTGCTGCTGGTGCAACAAACGGTGGAGACGGCCAAGAGCCGTGACATGCAGGCCTTGGCGCTCAAGCTGCGCGCCTGTCAAAGCGGGCTGGACGATCTGCATCGCCTCCTGGTACAGGAACTGGACTCTCTCGATCGGCGCGAGCAGGCGCACGCGCGCTTCTTAAGCTTCCTCGCCTGCGGCCAGATCAGCGCCTTTGCCCTGACCGAGCCGTCCGCCGGTTCCGATACCGGCGGCATCCAGACGCGCGCGGTGTTGCGCGAAGTGGAGGTTGCGTATGACGGCGTGGGTTTCTATACCTTCACCCCTTTTGGCAAATCGGAACCACGGGTGCTGCTGGATGCGGAGCGTCTGTTGTTCAATGACCGCAGCGTCACCTATCGCCTGGAAGACGGGCGTGAAGGTCTGCTGGACGACAGCGCTTGGGATCTACGCAGCAACAGCGGGCGGCGCGGGATACGCACGCTGGATCGGGTGTATGAATTCGACGACATCGGCACCCCGCTGCAACGCAATGGCAAGAGCGTGTATCAATACTGGGAAGTGTCCGGTAATAAAATGTGGATCACCAACGGTTCCGTGGCGGATCGGTACAGCCTGTATTCGCAGAGTACCGACGGCGATGTCGGCTTCATGCTGGAGCGCCGCTCGGAAGGCCTGCGCATCGGTCCCAACGAGAACAAGCTCGGTCAGCGTGCCTCGCCCACCAACGAGTTGACCCTCGACCGGGTGCGCATCAGCGCCGATCAGGTGATCGGCTTCCGCGGCCACGGGCAGGTGAATGCCTTGGAGACCCTGAGTGTCGGGCGCGGCGGCCTGGTGATGAGCTGCGCCACCCTGGGGGGGCGCATGCTGCAGGACTATGTCCATTTATGGCGCCGTAACCCGGCGCTGCACGAGGCCGCCCAGGCGGAACTGGATCGCATCCAGTGCCTGGCGGCGCGCCTCGTGGGTCTCATGGACCGCGCTGATCTGCGCCAGGGCGACTTCCGCATCGAAGCGGCGTTGTCGAAATATGTCGCATCGGAAGGCGCGCACCGCATCCTCGGTTGGCTCGAGACGCTGCTCGGTCCGCAGTCCGCCGCGCGCGAAGTGATTATCGAAAAATGGCGGCGCGACATCCGCATTCTCAATATCTACGAAGGCACCAACGAGGTGCAGCGTTTCCTGGCGCTGAAAGACCTGCCGAACCTGCTGCGCGAACCGGCCACGCCGATCAGCGACAACCCGGCACTGGAGTCAGCGCTGCAGGCGTTCCGCGAGTTTGCCGCGCCGCGGGTGGCCGCGTTGGGGGCGAGCCTGTGGCAGAACCCCGATCTGCAGACACGCTGGTTCCCGGTGGTGGACTGGCTCGCCGATCTTTACAGTTGGTGCGCCCTGCACGAGCGTGTGCGCCTGCTGGTGGACAATGCCGATCCGGTGGATGACGGGCTTCTGCGACGGCTGCGCGGGGTGGAGAGCAGTCTGGCGGAACACGTGCAACGGCGTGCCCATTGGGTGCGCGCCAGCTTCACTGCCGGCGAAGAGGGGCGTTGTTATCCGGCGGATGCCAGCCTGGTGCTGGCGCGTGCGGCACTGGCGCCGTCGCCGGAAGCGGATCCCGGTCCGGTGGTGGTCGGCGCCCTCAGCGGCGATGTCGCCATGGTGCTGCGTAGCCGCGTGGCGCTGCGTGACAGCGGCCTCGTCTGGGCCGGCTGGCACGCTGCCGATCTGGCGGTGCTGGACCGGTTACTGGCGTGGGCGCGTCACTCTCCGCAACTTAAGATAAAGGTCGCCGTCGTGGCGCCACGCGGGGTGGAAGACCGGCTGCGTCAGCTGCTGGCCACGGGTGTGGAATTGCTGCACGTGGTGCAGCCGGCGGGTGCCATGGACAGCGCCGCGGTGGCCGACGCGGTATTGCGCCGCTGGCCGGCGGTCACGCGCTGGGCCTTTGGCCGGCGCGGCGCGAATGCTCACGACCAGACATTTGTCGCGCAAATGGCCCAGTGGCTGGCACTGGAGGTGGCGCAGGATATTGCTGCCTTGGGTCAGGACGAGCACGGCCCGTGGATCGAGAACGTTCGCTATCAACGCCATCGCGTGGCGCGCGAGCGGCGATTGGGTTGGGTGTGGGACTTAAAGCCCAGCGGTCACAGCGAACACTACAGCGCGGTCGCCTGGCTTGCGGCCTTGCAGGCCGAGCTGCCGGAGGTGGCGCCGACGTCCGCCACGACGGTGCTCGCGCCGCGCGCCGCACCGCCGCTGGCCGCGTCGGATCTGCCCGACAGCTTCGCCACGCCTAAGGCCCTGGCGCAGTGGCTGAAACAGCGTTTCGGCAGCGCTGCTCAGCCGGAACCGCCGGCCCGCTGGCAGGAGGTCGACGCACCCCTCACGAGTTCCGTATTGTGGCTGGCGGCGGCGGACACCCTGGCGGCGGTGCGCAGTCATGCGCCGCCGCGCCTGCTGCGCGATATGCGCGCGCAGGATTGCGGCCTGTTGGTCTGGCACGACGCGGCGTTGCCGCTGCCGCCGATCTCGTCCCGCGTGCAGCAACCGGGGGTGCGCGGTGTCTGGGCCTTGCCCTTGGACGGGGTGGTGGACGCCAATGTGCTGGCGCATGCATTGAAGCCGCACATCCGTCTGCCGCGGCGCATCGTGGTGGCGGAGTCGCAGCGCGATGTGGGCGCGGCACTGGCGGCGTGCCTCGGTATCGCTCTGTTCGATCGGGTGCTCAGTCTGGAGGGCGACACGGTGACCTGCGCGTACGATGGTTATGTGGCGGATCACGCCCTGCCCGAGTCGGCGTTGCTGGTGGTCGGCGCGGAATATAAAGACTCGCCTCTGACGGAAGCGCGCGGGTTGGACCTGCCCCTCACGCGCCTGCCCCGCAGCACACTCCAGGACAATGCGCTCACGCGTTGGCAGGCCCAGGCGACACACACCGGCCCGGGTCTGGCCACGGCGCGTCTGGTGCTCGATATCGGTCTCGGCATCGGTGACGACGCGTTCTACCAGAAGCTGGTGCCGCCGCTGGCGGCCGCGCTCAGCGGTTTGAGCGGCAGCGAGGTGGCCCTGGGTGCGACGCGCAAGATCACGCAGGAACTCAAGTTGCTGCCGGTGCAGCATCAGATCGGTCAGACCGGTATCGGCGTGGCGCCGGAGCTGTTGTTTGCCCTGGGTATTTCCGGTGCGCCGCAACACATGAGCTGGATCGACCCCAAGGCGTTGGTGATTGCCATCAATCGCGATGCCGCGGCACCGATTTTCACCTGGCACAAACAGAATGCCGGACCTAGGGTAATCGCCTGCGTCGGCGATCTGCAGGCGTGGTTGCCGGAGCTGGCGCGTTTACTCTCCGGCTGAGGCGGCGCACAATCAGGTTTGGGTGCACGTCATGGTTATTTGTGGGGTGGGCAATGCCCACCACACGGGGTGTCGATGGGCTCCGCTGGTGGGCGATGCACTGGAAACTGCTCCTGCGTTTCCAGTACTTCCGCCATCCCTGGCGGTCGCCCACCCTACTTCTACATAGGTTTGGCCACGGATTCGACATTTAGCAGTAAGCAGGCAGGAGGCAGTCATGGCCGAGAAAAAGGTATTTGTCATCGACGGTGTACGCACACCGTTTCTCAAGGCGCGCGGTCAACAGGGGCCGTTCAGCGCCGCGGATCTCGCGGTCAGCGCCGGTCGTCCGTTGCTGGCGCGCATGCCGTTTGCCGCCAGTGAGATCGACGAGGTCATTGTCGGTTGCGTCATCGCCGCCCCGGACGAGGCCAATATCGCGCGCATCATCGCCCTGCGTCTCGGTTGCGGCAAGGGCGTACCGGCCTACACCGTGCAGCGCAACTGTGCCTCCGGTCTGCAGGCCCTGTCCAACGGACGCGAACGCATCGCCCTCGGCCAGGCCGACCTGATCCTGGCGGGTGGCACCGAGGCCATGAGCCGCTCGCCGATACAATGGAACGCCGCCATGGTGGCGTGGCTGGCCAACATCCTGCGCGCCAAGAGTGTCGGCGCGCGCCTCAAGGCCATGGCCGGTTTCCGTGTGGCGCAGTTGTCGCCGGTCTATACGCTCTTATTAGGTCTCACCGATCCCGTGGTGAAACTCAATATGGGACAGACCGCGGAGATCGTGGCGCATCGCTTCAATCTCACGCGCGAAGTGCAGGATGCCTTTGCGCTGCAAAGCCATCAGCGCCTGGCGGCCGCCATCGATAGCGGTGTGATGAATGATGAGATCACACCGCTCTACGACATGCGCGGCAAGGTCTACAGCGTTGATGACGGCCTGCGCCGCGACACCGACATCGATCAGCTCGGCCGCCTGAAGCCGGTATTCGATCGCAAATACGGATCGGTCACCTCCGGCAACAGCTCGCAGGTGACCGATGGCGCCGGCCTGCTGATGCTGGCGAGCGAAGACGCGGTCAAGCGCCACAACCTGCCGGTGCTGGGCGAGCTGCTGGGCGATGCCTGGGCCGGGGTCGAGCCGAGCCAGATGGGCCTCGGCCCGGTGCACGCCGTGGCCAAGCTGCTGAAACGGTTCGATCTTAAAATGGATGACCTCGCCCTCATGGAACTCAACGAAGCCTTTGCCGCGCAAGTGCTCGGTTGTCAGGCCGCCTGGGAAAGCCCTTCGTTCGCGCGCGACGAACTCGGACTCGACCAGCCCCTCGGCCGCATGGACCCGGCGCGCCTCAACGTGGAGGGCGGCGCCGTGGCCATCGGTCATCCGGTGGGCGCGAGCGGCGCGCGCATCACCCTGCATCTGCTCAAGGCGCTCAAGCGGCGCGGTGGTGGGCTCGGTATTGCGACCCTGTGTATCGGCGGCGGCCAGGGCGGCGCCATGCTGGTGCGGGTAGCGGGAGGCGCGGCATGAGCGACACCCCGAAGTTCAGTCACTGGCGTCTGGAAGAACAACAGGGCAGCGCGCTGCTCACCCTGGACGTGGCCGACGCGGGGGCGAATGCACTTTCTTCCGCCGTGATGCAGGAATTCGACCAGATGCTGGCGCAGATCGAGGGACGCTCCTACCGCGGGCTGATTATCCGCTCGGGCAAGGCCAACGGTTTCATCGTCGGCGCCGACGTGTATGAGTTTCAGAAGATCGCCGATTCGGCGCGCGCCGCGTCCCTGGCGCGCGGCGGTCAGCTGGTGTTCGCGCGTCTTGCACGCTTGCCGATTCCCACGGTCGCGCTGATCCACGGCAACTGTCTCGGCGGCGGTCTGGAGCTGGCCCTCGCCTGTACTTATCGTATCGCACGCGAGGATGAAGGCACGCGCCTGGGATTACCGGAGGTGCGCCTCGGCATCCATCCGGGCTTCGCCGGGACCCTACGCCTGCCTGCGCTTATCGGACACCTTCCTGCCCTAGATCTGATGCTCACCGGGCGCACGCTAAGCGCACGCGCGGCGCGCGGCATGGGCCTGGTGGACGAGATCGTGGCGGAACGTCACCTGCTGCACGCGGCCCACGCCTACATCGAAAAAACCCCGCGCCCGCAGCGCCCCGCCTGGTGGAAGCGACTGCCGGGCTGGAAGCCCTTGCGCAAGCCCGTGAGTGGGTTGGTGGCCAAGTCTTTGCGCCGGAAGGTCAACCCCGACCACTATCCGGGGCCCTATCGCATGCTCGACCTGTGGGTGCGCGACGCCAGCGAAGAGGACGAGGCACACTCCCTGGGCGAGCTGCTGGTCAGTCGCACCAGCCGCAATCTGGTGAACCTGTTTTTGCTCGGCGAGGATCTCAAGCGCAGCGGTCGCAAGCAGCCGCACGAGATTAAGCACGTACACGTCATCGGCGCCGGCGTCATGGGGGCGGACATCGCCCTGTGGGCGGCGTTCAGAGGTTTCCGCGTGAGCCTGCAGGACCGGGACCCCGAGGCCCTGGCGCGCGCGGTGAAAAAGGCCTATGGCTTCTACAAGAAGAAACTGAAAAAACCCCACGCCATCCAGGAGGTCATGGACCGCCTCATGCCGGACCTCGCCGGCGACGGCTTGCACCGCGCGGACCTGGTGATCGAGGCCATCGTCGAGAAGGTCGAGGCCAAACGCGGTCTATTCAAGCACGTCGAGTCGGTGGTGCGCGCGGACACGCTGCTCGCCACCAATACCTCCAGCATCCCGCTGGAGCAGCTGGCCGAAGGGTTGCGCGATCCGTCGCGCCTCATTGGTCTGCACTTCTTCAATCCCGTGCCGCAGATGCAGCTGGTGGAAATTGTGCGCGGCACCCAGAGTTCGGAGGCGGCGCTGGCGCGGGCGCGCGGTTTTGCCGTGGCCCTCGATCGTCTGCCCCTGGACGTGAAGAGCAGTCCCGGCTTTCTGGTCAACCGCGTGCTCATGCCCTATCTGGTCGAGGCGATGATGATGGTGGAGGAGGGTGTGCCCTTTGCCGACATCGACGCCGCCGCCACGCGTTTCGGTATGCCCATGGGTCCGATACTGCTGGCGGATACCGTCGGTTTGGATATCTGTCTGTCGGTGGCGGAGATGCTGTCCACGTCCCTCGATCTCGCGGTGCCGCAGCGCCTGCGGGACATGGTCGCGGCCGGTCACCTGGGCAAGAAATCGGGACGCGGATTTTATGTCTACGACAAGAAAGGCAAGCCGCAGAAAACCCCCGGCGGCAAACCGGCGGATACACCCATCACCGAGCGCCTGATACTGCGCATGCTGGACGAGGCCGTGGCCTGTCTGCGCGAAGGCGTGGTGGCGGACGCGGATGCGGTCGATACCGGCATGGTCTATGGCACCGGCTTCGCGCCGTATCTCGGTGGCCCCATGCGTTACGCCGAGACCCTGGGCGAGACCGGTATCTGCAATACGCTGACGCGCCTGGCGGGTGAATACGGCGAACGTTTCCAGCCGGACAAGGGCTGGGGCAAGACAGGTCTTTTGGAACGCCGTACCATCATGAGGAGCTAACCATGCGCATACCCGTTACCCCTGATACGACGATACCGCAACTCTTCATCGAGCGTGTGCGCCAGACGCCGGACGTGGCGGCCTATCGGCAATTTCGCGACGGTGTGTGGCACGACATGACCTGGGGCGAAGTGGCGCGCGAAGTGGCGCGCTGGCAGGCGGCATTGAAGAAGGAGAACCTGCGGCCGGGCGAGCGCGTCGGCATCTGCATGCGCAATCGTATTGAATGGGTGTTGTTCGACCAGGCGGCCCTGGGCCTGGGGCTGGTGGTGGTGCCGCTGTTTTACAACGACCGGCCGGACAACATGGCCTGGTGTCTGAATGACTGCGGGGTACGCCTGCTGCTGCTGGAGGATGGCGCTCTGTGGCCGCAACTGCGCACGCAGACGCCGACCATCAAACGCGTGGTGTATGTGAACAACACCGCCGGCGACGCGATCACCGCCGTGGGCCTCGACAAATGGCTGCCTACCGAGGGTGGTACCCTCGAGGCCGGGCCGGGCCGGGCAACGGAGATGGCGACTTTGGTCTACACCTCCGGCACCACCGGCCGCCCCAAAGGTGTGATGCTCAGTCACCGTAATATTCTCAGCAACACCACCGGCTGTCTGGACGCCGTTACTGGGGTGGATGAGACGGACAGCTTCCTGTCGTTTCTGCCGTTGTCGCATACGTTCGAACGCAGCGTGGGATACTACGCGGCCATGACCATCGGCGCGCAGACCATCTATGCGCGCGGCATCCCGGAGTTGGGGGAGGATTTTCAGAGCCAGCGCCCGACCCTCGCGGTGTGTGTGCCACGCATCTTCGAACGCATTTATGCCAAGGTGCAGGAAGGCCTGCCCGCCGGATCCCTCAAGCGCAAAATATTTGAGAAGGCCGTGGACATCGGCTGGAAGCGCTTCAACCAGCAGAGTTCCCGCTGGGAGGACCGGTTGTGGCCGCTGCTCGACCGGCTGGTGGCGCACAAGTTACGCGCCCGTTTGGGCGGGCGCATACGTTTCCTGGTGGTCGGCGCTGCGGCCCTCGCCCCGCAGCATGCGCGCACCTTTATCGGACTCGGACTGCCCATCCTGCAAGGCTATGGGCTGACCGAGTTTTCCCCGGTGATCAGCGCCAATCGTCCGGGGGACAACGATCCCCTGTCCGTGGGCCGGCCGCTGGAGGGTGTGGAAATCAAAACCCTGCCGGACGGTGAATTGCTGGCGCGCGGACCGTCGTTGATGCTGGGCTACTGGAACAACCCGCAGGCCACCGCCGCGACCATCGACCCGGATGGCTGGATCCACACCGGCGACCTGGTACGCATCAAGGACGGCAGGATCTACATCACCGGTCGCGCCAAGGACATCATCGTGCTCAGCAA
>JAYSOL010000231.1:0-2711 GCA_043723045.1 Gammaproteobacteria bacterium
CTGCTGAGAATGATTATGAAGTCGACGCGCGCCGTTGACGGACAAGAAACACCGCCAGAAACCTTGGGCGACTTCCCTCTGCTGGCAAGTCGGCTTCGCTAAATGCCCAAGCTAAAAACGATCCAGTCTAATTTCTCATCCGGTGAACTCAGCCCCGAGGGTATTGGCCGGGTTGATATTGCCCGCTACCAGAACGCCGCGAAGACGCTCACCAACGTTATCGCCAAAACTTTAGGCGGGGCAAGCAAGCGGGCTGGGCTTGAGTACATCCAGACCACCAAGAACTCGGCGAAGGCGTCCCGTCTGGTGCCCTACGTCATCAGCCAGGACGAGGCCTACATGCTGGAAGTGGGCGAATATTATGTGCGCTTTTATAAGCCTGATGGCACTCGAGTCGGCGCACCGTATGAGATTGTCACGCCCTACACTGAAGCGCAGGTGCCTGATGCAGATTTCGCGCAGGGCGAAGATTCGATGTATCTGTTCCATCCATTGGTGTTCCCCCAGCGGCTGATCAGATATGCCGAAGCAAACTGGAAGTGCTCGGACGCACCCTTCACGACCACGCCATTTTCCGAGCAGGGCGAATATCCGGCAGTTGTTCTAACCTTATCGGCGAATACTGTCGGAACTGGCCGCACCATGACCGTTGCCACGACGATTAAAACCGTGTCCGCATCCGATGCCGCGACAGATCGGATCACCGTTACAGGTCACGGGTACGCAGTCGGCAGGCCGGTGTATTACTTGCAAACCACCGCCATTGGCGGGCTGGTTTCATACACCAGATACTACGTTGTGACAGTTGTTGATGCCAATACCATCCAGCTTTCCGCAACCCTGGGCGGAGCGGTGATCGACATTACCGGCGCAACCGGAACAGGCACGCTGGCAGATTTTGTGTTTATGCAGTCCGACGTGGGTCGGGCTGTTCTGTGGAATTCAGGGACGGCGATCATTACCGCTTTCACATCCGCCTCGGTCGTCACCGTGGAGGTGAAGTCGATATTCGATTCTGCAACGCTGCCGACAGGCGTATGGAATCTCGACTCCAGCCCGCAGACCACACTGACACCCTCGGCAAGTACTCCGGTAGGCGCTGCCATCAACCTTACCCTGTCTGCGAATGGATGGCGCTCCGACGAGGTAAAGTTTGTCCGCATCAATTCCGGGCTGGTCAAGATCACCTCTTATACCTCCCCGACCGTGGCCGTTGGCACGATCATAAACGAATTGCTCGCTGTGACCGCTGCGCCGGGCTTGGCATGGACGCTGGAATCCACCCAGTGGAGTACGAAAAACGGTTATCCACGCACCGGAACCTTGCATGAGCAGCGGCTTGCCGTGGCAAGCAACACGCTCAAACCGCAAACAATATGGGGCAGTCGGATCGGTGAACCGCTTGATTTCACCATCGGCGTGATCGACGACGAGGCCTTCTCATTCACCATTGCCGGGGATGATAGCCAGGTCAACCAAATCAGCTTTCTGGTATCTGCGCGGCAGCTTTTGGTGCTGACGTTCGGCGGCGAGTTCTCGATGCGTGGCGGTGTTGAAAAGCCCATCACCCCGACCAATGTGCAGGTGCAGCCTCAATCCCCGCATGGTGTTCGCGCGATTCGCCCGGTACAGGTTGCCAAGGAAACGCTGTTCGTCCAGCGCAGCGGTCGCAAGCTCCGGGCCATCAGCTACAAATACGACCAGGATGGGTATGTCGCCGAAGACACGACGGTTCTATCTCAGCACATCACCAATACCGGCATAGCCGGTTTGGCCTTCCAGCAGATACCCGATCCGATTGTGTGGGTGTGGTTGAACAATGGACGTTTGGTGAGCCTGACCATCGACCGCGAGCTGGACGTGCTCGCATGGACACGCCACGAAATTGACGGCGCTGTCGAATCGGTTGCTGTTATGCCAAGCGGTGACTCTGAGCAGGTGTGGCTGATTATCCGGCGGTTGGTCAATGGTTCAATCGTCCGCTACGTTGAGCGCATGCAGCCGGACTGGTATCCGATTTATGGCACAGCCTCACCCAGTCCCAACGTGTTCCCCCCTGCTGACGAGCCCGTCAACTGGGGATTTCAGCTCGACTGTGCGAAAACTCAGGACGATGCAGCCGGTAAGGTGACATGGACCGGCCTCGATCATCTTGCAGGGCGATCAGTCCGCGTGCTGGCCGACGGGGTGGACATGGGCGCATTCACCGTGACAGGCGGGTCGATCACCTTGCCACGTACAGCCAAGCGCGTACTCGCCGGGCTGATGTTCACCCCGACAGTGGATATGCTCGCGCCCGAGATTCAAACCCAAACCGGCACCAGTCAGGGCGAGGCGATGAGCACCAACGAGGTCACGTTGCGCTTCCACAACACCATTGGTGCGACCGTGAACGGGGATCAGGTGTTGCCCGGACGTATCACTGGCCCGGCTCAGCTCGACATAGCCCCTGAATTGTTTAGCGGTGACGTCGCAACCTCGGTGACAGGATGGAACAAGGGCGACTCGCCGCTGGCGGTTTCTCAGGATGCGCCGTTCCCGTTCCACCTGCTGGCAGTGATCCGCACCTTGACCATCAATGGAGGCTAGATGATACGCAACGCCACCTACGCCGACATCCCGCGCATTCTGGAGCTGGGCGCGATGATGCACATGGAATCCAGATTCTCAGTGCTGAAATACAACGCCGGGAAAGTGGCAGTTATGTGCAG
>JAYSOL010000232.1:0-6845 GCA_043723045.1 Gammaproteobacteria bacterium
CCCACGACCAAGTGTTCGACAATAGGCGGTTTTATGTCCTTCCCGTGTGAGGCAAAAAGTTGGGGGGAAGGGTTGACGGGGAACAGAGTATCTACAAAAATGATTCCTAATTTATGTCATTCTCAATAATAAAAGGAGCCGCACCATGCCTGTGACCCACAAACTGTCCGCCATCGCCAGCCCCATCATCCGCGGGCTTGATTTTCTCAGCCCCGTGATCGATTTGGTTATCCGTCTGTGGGTGGCGAATGTATTCTGGAAGTCCGGACTGACCAAGATCGCCAGCTGGGAGTCCACCGTGGCGCTGTTTACCTACGAGTACAGCGTACCCCTGATATCGCCGGAGATGGCTGCGTTCCTGGGCACGGCGGTGGAGCTATCTATGCCGGTGCTGTTGGTGCTGGGCCTGGGCACGCGCCTCGGCGCCGCGATTCTATTCGTGTTCAACATCATCGCAGTCATTTCCTACCCCGACCTGAACGAGATTGGCATCAAGGATCACCAATACTGGGGCTTGTTGCTGCTGGTGCCGTTGCTGCATGGCCCGGGCAAGATCTCCATCGATCACTTCCTGCGCAAAAAATTTATGGGCGCGCGCACGCTGTTCTGATCACGCCAGCGGCTTGTTGCTGAGGCGGAAATATTTGGCGGCGCTGTCCGGCACCAGGGATTGCAGGCCCGGGCAGTCCTGGGCCACCGCCGTCAGATCCTCCAGCGTGTCCACGTCGCGCAACACCGGCAAGGTTTCGAATTCGATGCCGAGGCGCGCGGCGCGCGCCAGGGTCTCGGCCAGCACCTTATCCCCGCCCCAGGGCATGTGCTCAAACAGTTCGGGCACGTCCTGCTGCAAGCCCAAGAGGTAATAACCGCCATCCATGGTGGGACCGAGGACATTGCGTCCGCGGGCCAGGTGTTCGTGCGCGGTTTCCAGAATACTCCCCGCACACTGGGGCACATCGCACCCCATGACCGCGGCGGCACCGCGGCGGGCGATGCCGTCCTGCAAGGCGTGGCGCATGCGCTGACCCAGATCGCCCAAGCCCTGGGGGGCCAGAAACAGATGCAGGGTCTGGCTGAGTTCGAGGAACAGCGGGTGCTGCGCATCCGGCGTGGCGTAGAGATACACATCCCCCGGCCAGTATTCCGCCGCCCGCGCCGCCGTGGTGCGCAGCATGAACGTGGCGATGTCCGCCGCCTGTTGCGGCGTGACGGCGGGTTGCAGTCGTGTCTTCACCTGACCGGCGATGGGCTGGCGGGCAAACAGTATCAGTTCGGGTTTTTTCATGGGTTAGCGACCGTGGTGGTAAAACCCGGCGAGGCGTGCCGGTGCCACACCCAGACTATAGAGCAGGCGCAGGGCCCACATGCGCAGCACGGTACGCCCTACACCCCCCGCGCGCCAACGCCGCGCGGACGTCACCACGGGCGTGTGAATAACCGCCGGGGCACCGGTCCATTTCAGTCGCCGCGACAGCTCGATATCCTCCATCAGCGGCAGCGGGGCAAAACCGCCCAGCATGTTAAACGTGTCGCGCAAGACGAACATGGCCTGGTCGCCGGTGGCGATGCCAGTCACGGCCGAGCGCAGGTTCATCAGGCGTTCGATGCCCCGGAACATAACCCGTTGCCCGTCCAGGCGCACATCGAAGCGTCCCCAGGTCCGACCCCCGCGGATAGCAATGCGAATACTGTCCACCGCCGCGGGCGGTAGGACGGTATCGGCGTGCAAAAACAGCAGCACATCCGCCCGCGCGTCGGACGCGCCCCGGTTCATCTGGCGCGCGCGCCCGGCGGCGGACTGGCCGACGCGCACGGGTGTGGCGCGGTCCGCCATCAGCGCCAGACGCCGTGCGATAGCCAGCGTGGCATCCGCACTGCCGCCGTCGATGATCACAATCTCCCGCAGATCCAAACCGTCCAAGGCGCGCACACCGGCCTCCAGCCCATCGGCCTCGTTTAGTACCGGCATGATCACCGCCACCGAGGGTCGCACTTTTGCCCCTGGTTGGCGTGGCGTGGCCGGCTGGGGTGTCGACGTGTCGTTCAAGTGGGTCCCGACCCCTTGCGGGCCAGGCGCAGCAGACGCCAGAGCACGTACACCGGCAACGCGCCGTGCATCAGCAGATCGAAAATATCCAAGGGCCGGCGCAGGTCGCCGTTGACCAGCATGCGCAGTTTTTCCACCAGATGGGGCTCAGGGCTGAAGGGCGCCAACCCCAGGGCCAGCGCCGCGATGACCAGCATCCACAGGGAGAGCGGCTTCATGCCTGTCCTGCAGAGCGGCGTGCACCCTTCTGAATGAATTCAATCTTGCGGCGATGCGTACTCACAAGCTACCCATCACTGAACTATCCTCATTAGGCGAACAATAAAAAATTAGCGCATAACACACTGTTCATCATATCACACTGTTTCATAGGCACTTGCGCCTCAGTCCCGTCAGCGAGAGAGGGCCGGGGTGGGAGGGGGGGGAAGGCCACCTCTCGAATGATCGCCCTTGCCTCACTCCCTGAACTCCCGCGCACGATCAGGGCAAGGTCCGACAACCATCCTGACAGCGGGGGCCTGCTGCCGCGCCGAGGCCACGGCTCAGCGTACCTTCTGACTCTCCTCCGCCACACCTTCCTCCACCGGAAGGCCGGCGGTCTTCCACTCCGGAAAGCCGTCTTCCAATCGGCGGGCGCGGAAACCATGGGCGCGCAACTGTGACACGGCCTCGAAGGCCAGTACGCAATAGGGGCCGCGGCAATAGGCCACGACCTCCTGATCCTGCGGCAATCCCTCGAGATGCGCGATCAGCTCCTTGACCGGAATGTTAAGCGCACCCGGCACATGTCCGGCCGCGTACTCCTCCGGCGGGCGCACGTCGAGCACCGTGACATCACCCTCGGCGGCGCGCTTGAGCAGGTCGTCGCGCGAGATCGGATCGAGACCGTCCTTGGTGGTGAGATAGGTGCGCACGATACGATCCACCTCGGCAAACTGCTTCTCGGCAATTTTCTGCATCACGCTGAGGAGCTCGGAGACGTCCGCATCCGCCAGCCGGTAGTGCACGTGCAGACCCTGCTTGCGCGTGGCCACGAGACCGACATGACGCAGTTGCTGCAGATGCTGTGAGGTATTGGCCACGGACAGGCCGGTCACCCCGGCGAGCGCCTCCACCGTGCGTTCGCCCTGGGCGAGGAATTCCAGCAATTCCAGACGGTGACCGCTGGCCAGCGCCTTGCCGACGCGGGCGAACTGCTCGAACAGCTGCTTCTTGAAACTTGGTCTTGACATCGTGGGTACCTATTGCCTACTATTCAATTGAATTATTGAATAGTTTGGGACGGATGTCAACCCTGACAACCGCCCCGAAGCACCTGATCATTAACAGTTTTTATCACCGCTTGAAGGGGTAGATGCATGAAAGATCTCTTGCTGCACGAACCGGCGATCCGCCTCGGTTTCTTTTTCGGGGTGTTCGCGATCATGGCCTTGTGGGAAGTCCTGGCGCCGCGGCGCGCCTTGGGCGCCTCCAAGACCTGGCGCTGGACGAATAACCTGGGCATCGTGTTCCTGAATACCGCACTGGTGCGGGTGATCTTCCCCACCACCGCGGTGGCGCTGGCGCTCACCGCCGAAACCCAGGGCTGGGGCGTGCTGAATCATCTCTCCCTGCCCGCATGGCTGGCGGTCGCCGTGGCGGTCCTGGCGCTCGACTTCGCCATCTGGCTGCAACACGTCATATTCCATGCGGTGCCGGCATTGTGGCGCCTGCATCGCATGCATCATGCCGATCTCGATTATGACGTCACCACCGGTGCGCGTTTCCATCCGATCGAAATCCTGCTGTCCATGCTGATCAAATTTTCAGCCATCCTGGTGCTCGGCCCGCCGGCGGTGGCGGTGCTGATCTTCGAGGTGGCGCTGAATGCCACGGCCATGTTCAACCACGGCAACGTCCGTCTGCCCCTCGGCCTGGACCGGGTGTTGCGCCTGCTGGTGGTCACGCCGGACATGCACCGCGTGCATCATTCCATCGAGGACCACGAGACCAACAGCAACTTCGGCTTCAACCTGTCGGTCTGGGACCGCCTGTTCGGTACCTACAAGGACCAGCCGGACGCCGGGCACGACGGCATGACCATCGGCATCCGCGAGTATCGCAACGAGCAAGAGGTGGACCGCCTGCCCGGCATGCTCGCCCTGCCGTTTCGCGGCACGGTCACCGGCTACGCCATCAACCGTCGCAGCTGGGGGAAGGACAAATGAAATCCGCGACAGGGGTACGCCTACTGATGCTGGCGGTCCTGGTCGCCGCGATCGGCGTGGCGGTGTATTACCGCAGCGCCCTCAGCACCCAGGCACTGGAAAGCTGGGTGCAGCAGTTTGGTGCCGCGGGTCCGCTGGTGTTCATGGCTGTGTATGCCATAGGCACGGTGCTGTTCCTGCCCGGCTCGGTGCTGACCCTCGCCGGCGGCGCGCTGTTCGGGCCGGTATGGGGAACCGTCTACAACCTGACCGGCGCCACCCTCGGCGCCACGCTGGCCTTTCTCATCGCCCGCTACCTCGCCTCCGACTGGGTGGCGCGCAAGGCGAGCGGCTGGATGAAGCAACTCATGGACGGCGTGGAGAAGGAAGGCTGGCACTTCGTCGCCTTCGTGCGCCTGATGCCGCTGTTTCCGTTCAACCTGCTCAATTACGCACTCGGCATCACGCGCATCTCGCTGCTGCACTACGTCGTCGCCTCCTACCTGTTCATGCTCCCCGGGGCGATCGCCTACACCTATCTCGGTTACGCCGGACGCGAGGCCATCGCCGGTGGTGAAGGCCTGATCCAGAAGAGCCTGCTGGCGCTTGCGTTGCTGGGTCTCGTGGCGTTCCTGCCACGGCTGATCAAGCGTCTGCGCGGCGGGGTGGTGACGGAAGGGAAACTCACCACCGCGGAACTCAAGCAACGACTCGACCGGCACGATGAGATCCTGGTGCTCGACGTGCGCGCCGCTCGGGATTACGCGGGAAAGTCGGGCCATATTCCGAATGCCAAGAGCATCCCGCTCGACGAACTGCCCCGGCGCCTCACCGAGATCGAGTCTTATCGCGATCGTCCGCTGGCCGTGATCTGCCGCACCAACCGCATGTCCGGCAAGGCGGTGACCCTGCTGCGCACCGCCGGCTACCAGCAGGCCCTGTTGGTGGACGATGGCATGGTCGGCTGGGAACGGCAGGGCTTTACCACCGACAAAGCCGATGCCCAGAACGCAAGCCCCGCGCCCGACGTCTGTGGTGCGCCACCCAACACCGCCAGCGCCGGCACCGGCAAGACCATTGCCATCATCATCCAGAACGCGCCGTACAAGGGCGACAACAAGGCCTGGCACGCGCTGCGCTTCGCCGGCGCGGCGCTGGCCGAAGACATGAAGGTACGTGTGCACCTGCTCGACGACGGCGCGCTGCTCGCGCGTCACACGCAAACCGTGCCGGAGGGCGCCATGGATCTCGGCAAGCTGCTGGTCGAACTCATGGAGTATGGACTGGAGGTGCGCGCCTGCGGCATGGCGCTCAACGAGTGCAAGCTCGATGAGCGCGACCTCCTGCCGGGCATACAGCAGGGATCCATGAAGGCGCTGGCGGGCTGGGTGAAAGACAGCGATATCGTGCTGACCTTTTGAGGTAGACAGTGACGTTCCAGGAAACGGCAGCGCCGTCAGGAGGTACACATGAATGGGATGGGTTGGGGTATGGGATTCGGCGGGGCGTGGATGTTTCTCTTCTGGATCGTCCTGATCGTCGCCGTCGTGCTGCTGGGAAGATGGCTGGGTAGTGATTCAACGGGCCGGGATAACCGCCGCGGGAAGACCGCCCTTGAAATTCTCGAGGAACGTTACGCCCGCGGCGAGATCGGCCGGGATGAATTCGAACAGAAAAAGCGCGACCTGCAGCAGTGAGGTTCCCTAGGGAATCTCTGAACAAGTTGTAGAAACTATCACGCTACGTTCCCTCTCCCTCTGGGAGAGGGACAGGGTGAGGGAAAAATCTATGATCACCCCCTCACCCTAACCCTCTCTCCCGAACACCACGGGGGAGAGGGGACTTGCTCAGAGGTTCCCTAGTAGCAATTTGTTGAAAAAGGAGAAAACACCATGAAATATCTATTCGTCCTGAATGATCCGCCCTACGGCACCGAGCGCAGCTACAACGCCATCCGCTATGCGCGCGAGATGCTTAAGCACAAGGAAGCCGGCAACGAGGTGCACGTCTTTCTCATCGGCGATGCCGCCGCCTGCGCCAAGGCCGGGCAGAAGGTCCCGCAGGGCTACTACAACATCGAGTCCATGCTGCAGATGCTCATTCACCACGGGGCCGGGGTCGCGGCCTGCGGCACCTGCATCGACGCCCGCGGCATTGCCGACACCGATCTCGTGGCCGGCGCCGTGCGTGGCAGCATGGCCCTGCTGGCCGAGTGGACCGGGTGGGCCGAGAAGGTCATCGTGTTTTGACTATGTTCGCTTGCAAAGGGGGTGACTGATGAACTCCAAGACGATCGTGATTCTCGGTGCTGGCATCGGCGGTATCGTCGCGGCACGGCGTCTGCGTCGACTGCTCGGCCCGGCGCACCGCATCGTGCTGGTCGAGCGCGAGGCCCGCCACCTGTTCCAGCCATCGCTGCTGTGGCTCATGACCGGGCAACGCACACCGGCGGGCATCACCCGACCGCTGTCGGCGCTGACGCGTCAGGGAATAGAGGTGGTGCAGGGCGAGGTCGAGGGCATCGATCCGGCACTGCGCACGGTGCAAGTCGCCGGCAAAACACTGACCGGCGATTATCTCGTGATCGCCCTCGGCGCCGAACTGGCGCCGGA
>JAYSOL010000233.1:0-1939 GCA_043723045.1 Gammaproteobacteria bacterium
GCCAGACGCCGGGCCAGTGTCCGTCCGGCGCGCTCGGCCGCGCGGTTGATGGCCAAGTAAAGATCGGCCTCAATGTCCTCAATCACTACCCCCGGCAGCCCTCCTTTCAGGCGCACCTCAAGGTGACAGCGCTTGTCCTCGCCGCCACGCGGGCCATTGATGTCGGAAAGTCGGATGATGACCCGTCTGATATACGCGTCGCCATGACTTAGGCTGTAGGCCAAGCATCTATTCGCGTAGTCGCGTAACCCAGCGGTCAGATCAAAACCGCGGCACTGGATATCCATCTGCATGACTGTCTCCAATTGAAGGATCGTGGAACTCGATAGCGTCATGATACCCGTCTTGTTTCATCAATAAAATTCGTATATTATATGGTTATTGTTCATTATTAACGAAGTATTGGATCATCGTGCTCAACTACCGGCAATTGCATTACTTCTGGTCTGTTGCCAAGGCCGGCGGCATCACGCGCGCTGCCGAACAACTGCACCTCACGCCGCAGACCCTCTCCGGACAGATCTCCCAGTTGGAAGAAAAACTGGGGGTAACTCTGTTCCGGCGCGCTGGACGGCGGCTGGAGTTGACCGAGGCCGGGCGTCTGGCCTTGTCCTATGCGGACGAGATCTTTCAGGTGGGAAACGAACTCGAAGAAACGCTGCGTAATCGCCACGGGAAACGCCCATTCTTGTTCAGGGTAGGCATCGCTAATGTAGTGCCCAAATCCATCGCCTACCGGATGCTGGTGCCGGCCCTTGGCTTGCCAGAACCAGTGCATTTGGTGTGTCGGGAGGACAAGTTCGAGCGGCTGCTGGCCGAACTGGCCATCCACCGCCTGGACATGGTACTGGCCGACAGGCCTTTGCCGCCGGGTATGGACGTGAGGGGTTACAATCACCTATTAGGGGAATGCGGGCTCACGTTTTTCGCCACCACCGATCTTGCCGCAAGGCTCAAAGGCGGCTTCCCGCACTTGCTCAACGGTGCACCGTTATTGATTCCCGGCGAGGACAGCGCTGTGCATGCCCCACTGCTGCGCTGGTTGCGTGACCAGAACATCTTCCCGCGCCTGGTCGGAGAGTTCGACGATGGTGCGCTGATGAAATCCTTCGGTCAGGCGGGTGCGGGCGTATTTCCTGCGCCAACGGCTATCGCCGCCGAGGTGGCAACACAATATGGCGTGGAGTCCCTGGGCCGCACGGAAGCCGTCAGCGAGCAGTTTTTCCTCATCACGGTGGAGCGCAAGCTCAGCCACCCGGCGGCGTTGGCGATAAGCGAAGCCGCTCGGCACGGGCTGTTCGCTGTGCCAGACAGCGCCTGATTAGATGATTCGTACGCCGTCGACATGTATTTATCCAGATAAATCCCACAGCGCTTTAAGCTCCTTCTCACCGAGGGTTTCATGCTGTAATAACAAGCGGGCACCCTGCTCCAATAGCGCGCGCCGTTGCGTCAGCAGCTCCACCGCCCGTTGAAATGCGGTCTGCACGATGTCCCTCACCGCGCAGTCGATCTCACGCGCGGTTTCTTCACTGTATTCGCGACCTAGAGGCATCATGCCGGGCACTTGCAGAAACACCGGACGTTCGGCTTCAAGGGCTACATGGCCGAGTTTTTCATGCATGCCATAACGCATCACCATGCTGCGCGCGATATTGGTGGCTCTAGCGATATCATCGGCGGCACCGGTGGAAAAATGCCCGAATACTATCTGTTCTGCGGCCCGACCACCGAGCAATACCGCCATTTTATCCTCAAGCTCCGTGCGTGTCATCAAAAAACGGTCTTCCGTCGGACGTTGAATGGTGTAGCCGAGAGCACCGATGCCGCGCGGAATGATAGAAATCTTGTGCACCGGATCCATATCCGGCAACGACATCGCTACCAGCGCATGACCCATCTCGTGATGGGCAACCACTTCTCGCTCCTTTGGGTTGAG
>JAYSOL010000234.1:0-2283 GCA_043723045.1 Gammaproteobacteria bacterium
GGCGCGGGCACCTCGAACACCACTTTGTCGGTTTCGATATCCACCAGGTTGTCGCCGCGCTGGACGCGGTCGCCCACCTGCTTGTGCCAGGTGACCACGGTGCCGTCGGTAACGGATTCGGGAAAGGCCGGGACCTTCACTTCTGTCGCCATAGTTATTCCTTATTAAATATTACCGTCGATCATCCTGAACGCCTGCGGCGGGGTTACCCGTGAGACACTCCCCGCAATGCGCCTACTCAGGCTGGGTTGCCGAGTGCTGTGGCCATCAGCTCGCGCAATTGCTTGATGTGCAGCCACGGATAACCCACCGCCGGCGCGGCCGAGAGCGGACGGCCCGCGTAATCCAGTCCACCCTGCCAGCCGAGATCGCTGAGGATGGCGTGCACGTGGTGCTGACTGGTATACCACGCGCCCTGATTCTTGGGCTCGTCCTGACACCAGACATATTTTTGCACGTTGGGATAGCGCTTCAGTTCCTGTTTCAGCAGGTCCTTGGGGAAGGGATACAGTTGTTCCATACGCAGTATCGCTACATCCTTGCGGCCCGAAGTGCGTCGCTGCTCCAGCAGATCGTAATACACCTTGCCGCTGCACAGTACCACCCGCGTGACCAGATTGTCATCCAGCGCGTCGATTTCCGGCAGGATGGTCTGATACTGCCCCTGGGCCAGGTCTTCGAGGCTGCTGGTGGCCAGGCGATGGCGCAGCAGACTCTTGGGGGCGAACACGATCATGGGTTTGCGACAGGCGCGCAACATCTGCCGACGCAACAGATGGAAAATCTGCGCCGGCGTGGTGGGCATACAGACCCACATGTTCTGCTCCGCGCACAGCTGCAGATAGCGTTCGATGCGCGCCGAGGAATGCTCCGGTCCCTGTCCCTCATAGCCGTGCGGCAGCAGCAACACCAAGCCACACAAACGATCCCACTTCTGCTCGCCGGCGCTGATGAACTGGTCGATCACTACCTGGGCGCCGTTGGCGAAGTCGCCGAACTGCGCCTCCCACAGGGTGAGGGTCATGGGTTCGGTGGTGGCATAACCGTATTCGAAGGCCAGCACCGCCTCCTCCGACAACAGCGAGTTGATAACGAGAAAATTCGCCTGATCCGGCGCCAGATGCCGCAGGGGTATATAAGACTCGCCATCCTTCTGATTCACCAGCACCGCGTGCCGGTGGAAGAACGTGCCGCGGCCGCTGTCCTGACCGGACAGGCGCACCCCATAACCCTGATGGATGAGACTGGCATAGGCCAGGGTCTCGGCGTAACCCCAATCGATGGGCAAGGCGCCCGCGGCCATTTTGTGCCGGTTGGTCAGTATGTTTTTTACCGCCGGGTGCAGTTCAAATCCCTCCGGCAGTTGCTGGAGACGCTGGGACAAATCCCGCAGGGTCTCGACCGGCACACCGGTATCGATGGCCTCGGTACAGGCACGCGCCAGGTAGGGACGCCAGTCGGCGGCGTGGGCGTAGTGCACCTGGTCGCGGGGAACCAGGTCCGGCGCCACACTTTCGCCGGCGTCCATGGCCTGGTTGAACTCTTTCAGCATCGCGTCCGCGTCGTGCGCGTCGATCACGCCTTGCTCCACCAGGAGTCGGGCGTAGAGCGTGCGCGTCGTGGGCTTTTCCTTGATGGTACGATACATCTGCGGCTGGGTGACGGAAGGTTCGTCCGCCTCGCTGTGGCCATGCCGGCGGTAACACACCAGGTCGATGACCACGTCCTTGCGAAACGCCATGCGGTAGTCCAGGGCGACCTCACTGACAAACTGCACCGCCTCCGGATCATCGCCGTTCACGTGGAAGATCGGCGCGTCCACCATCTTCGCCACATCGGTGCAGTATTGGCTGGAGCGCGCGTCCTGATGGTAGCTGGTGGTAAAGCCGATCTGGTTGTTGATGACGATGTGCACCGTGCCCTTGGTGGAATACCCACGCGACTGAGACATGTTGAGGGTCTCCATCACCACGCCCTGTCCGGCGAAGGCCGCATCGCCGTGGATGGAAATGGGCATCACCTGGCCACCCTCGCTGTCGCCCAGTCGTTCCTGGCGCGCGCGTACCGAACCCTCCACCACCGGGCCGACGATCTCCAGGTGCGACGGATTGAACGCCAGCGCCACGTGCACCGGCCCGCCGCTGGTTTGAATATCGGCGGAAAAGCCCATGTGGTATTTCACGTCGCCCGAACCGTCGCCACGCTGCGCCGCCTTGCCCTCGAATTCCTGAAACAGGTCCTTGGGTAGTTTGCCCAGCAGGTTAACCAGGACATTCAGGCGTC
>JAYSOL010000235.1:0-6378 GCA_043723045.1 Gammaproteobacteria bacterium
GGTCTCGAACTGGCATGCATGCATCGGTAGGGTGGGCATTGCCCACCAGCACACTCGCCCGAAGCCGCGTAGGGTGGGTGATGCCCACCCTACGTTTAATAAGTACTACCAAGGATAAGAAGGACAGCGTGAACCAAGTCATCGCCATCGCCATCGGCGGCGCCGCCGGCAGCGTGCTGAGCTACTGGAAGTCCACGGGTGTGTATAGCCTGCTGGGGCGGGCATTTCCCTACGGCACCCTGGCGGTGAATGTGCTCGGCAGCCTGTTGATGGGTGCGCTGTTCGTGCTGTTTGTGGAGCGCCTCAGCAGCGACGGTGTCTGGCGCGCGGCCATACTGGTCGGGGTACTGGGTGGGTTCACCACGTTCTCCGCATTCTCCATGGAGACGTTCAATCTGATCGAAGAGGGTGCGTTGCTGAAGGCAGTGCTGAATATGTCCGCCAGCCTGGTGTTGTGCATCGGCGCGACCTGGGCGGGCGTGATACTCGGGAGGCAGTTATGAAGCACAAAGATGTGGTGATGGTGCGCATCTATCTGACCGAAGGCGAACATCGGATGAAAACCCTTTCGACCACACCCAACTATTAACGACGAAGAACCGCCATGCTCGATCCAAAACTATTCCGTTCCGATATCGATACCACCGCCAAGCAACTGGCGCGCCGCGGTTTCGTGCTAGACGTTGCTACCCTGTCGCAGCTGGAAGAAAAGCGCAAAAAGGTCCAGGTGATCACCCAGCAGTTCCAAAATGAACGCAATGCCAGCTCCAAGGCCATCGGCCAGGCCAAGGCCAAGGGCGAGAATGCAACGGCACTCATGGAGGCCGTGGCAAAAATGGGTGCGGCGCTGAAACAGGCCGAGGCGGAGCTGGAGGATCTGCAACGCCAGATCAACGACATCGCCTTGTCCGTTCCCAACCTACCCCATACCTCCGTGCCGGAGGGGCGGGACGAGACCGACAATGTGGTGCTGCGCCATTGGAGTGAGCCGAAGAAATATGATTTCGCGCCGAAGGATCACGTGGATCTGGGCGAACGGCTCGGGCTGTTGGATTTTGAGTCCGCGGTGAAGATCACCGGCGCGCGTTTTGCCGTGTTGACCGGACCGCTGGCGCGCATGCAGCGGGCGTTGATTCAGTTCATGCTCGATCTGCATACCTCGGAGCATGGTTATACCGAGACCTATGTGCCGTATATGGTCAACGCCGACAGCCTGCGCGGCACCGGCCAGCTGCCGAAATTCGAAGCCGATCTGTTTGCATTGAAAGGTGAAGACTCTTATTACCTCATACCCACGGCAGAGGTTCCGGTGACCAACCTGGTGCGCGACAGGATCGTGGAGGCCGGTACACTACCGCGCAAGCATGTCTGCCATACGCCGTGTTTCCGCAGTGAGGCCGGCTCCTACGGCAAGGACACCCGCGGCATGATACGCCAGCACCAGTTCGAGAAGGTCGAGCTGGTGCAGATGGTGCGACCGCAGGATTCCTATGACGCACTGGAGGCGCTCACCGGTCACGCAGAGAAGGTGTTGCAGAAACTGGAACTGCCTTATCGTGTGATGACCCTGTGTACCGGCGACATGGGTTTCTCCGCCGCCAAGACCTATGACATCGAAGTCTGGTTGCCGGGGCAGAATAAATACCGCGAGATATCCTCCTGCAGCAACTTCGAGGATTTTCAGGCGCGCCGCATGCAGGCGCGCTGGCGCAATCCGGAGACGGGCAAACCGGAACTGCTGCATACCGTGAATGGCTCCGGTCTGGCGGTAGGAAGAACCCTCGTGGCGATACTGGAAAACTACCAGGACAAAGACGGCAATATTCACGTACCTGCGGCGTTGCGGCCGTATCTGGGTGGCATGGAGGTTATCGCTGTGTGAGCGTGGTACTTCGGGTGTGTGGGCGGGTCGCGCGCGGCGACTGGTTCCGAGAATCACATCACGCAAATAACAAAGTCGTAGGTTGGGTTAGCCCGAAGGGCGTAACCCAACAAAACCCCGCCTACGCGGTGGAAGCACCTTTGCTGCTTCACCGTCGTCTGCGGCGAAATGTCGGGTTACGCTGCGCTAACCCGACCTACAAGACTACAAGACTGTGCAGCCGGGTCGCGCGAATCACATCACACAAAAAACAAAGGCCCCGCTGGGGCCTTTGTTGTTACTGCATGGCGTACTCTCAATCGTCGCCGCCGAACACACCCAGCAAGTGCAGCAGGCTGGTGAACAGATTGTAGATGGATACGTACAGGCTGACGGTGGCCATGATGTAGTTGGTCTCACCACCGTGCACCATGGCGCTGGTCTGATACAGGATAAAGCCGCACATAAGCAGAACGAACATGGATGAGACCGCCAGACCCAGCGCCGGGATGGCGAGGAAGATGTTGGCGATGGCGGCGATGAAGGCGATGAGTATGCCGGCGGTGATGAATCCACCCATGAAGCTGAAATCCTTGCGCGAGGTCAGGGCATAACCGGAAAGTCCCAGGAAGATCACACCGGTGCTCCCCAGGGCATAGGCGACCAGCTGGCTGCCGTTGCCATAATGCGCGATGTAGGCATTCAGCACCGGCCCGAGGGTGTAGCCCATGAACCCCGTCAGCGCGAACACCGACAGCAGACCCCAGGCGCTATTGCGCAGGTAGCCGGTGAGGAACAACAGTCCGAAATAACCACCCAGCACCAGCCAGACATTCATCATGGGGGCATTGGTCACCATGGCCACGCCGGCGGTGGCGGCGCTGAGGAGCAGGGTCAGGGACAGAAGGATGTAGGTATTACGGATCAGGCTGTTGGTCGCGAGGACCGACTCCTGCCCGTAGGCAGCAGCCTGGGTTCTGTTGTTCTGGATCATGCGTGACTCTCCGTTGGTGAAATAAGTGATCATTAAGACCGGCTCGACCGGCCTAGGGTTCAATCAGCAGGATACCGGAGTTTTCATTCAGTATAAACCCCGTGATCACATGGCCAGAAACACCCATATCGGGTATGCTAGCCCGCCGCGGAGAGGTGGCAGAGCGGTCGAATGCGGCGGTCTTGAAAACCGTTGAGGCGCAAGCCTCCGGGGGTTCGAATCCCTCCCTCTCCGCCATATCTTAATGATGGCACAGCGACTTCAAATAATCCCCGAGTATTGGCCCGCACAGCCATAACCCCATCTCTCGCGTCTCGAGAATTAACACGGCGGCCGTCGACGTCGGGCCCGACACACACCTGCCCCGGCCGTTGCGGGCTGGGGCAGGTGGGCTCCGTGTTCGTCCCAATGGCCCAGATTTTGCACTCTTTCCGCACAAGCGTCGTGTCCGACTGAAAGGGGCATAGTCCTTGGAAAGTTGAGGTTTATTCAGCGCAGGTAGTGGGCAGTGCCCTTCCGGGGTTCGGCGATAACCCTATTTTTTTAGGAGTAGAAGACAACGTGAATCGGTCATTAAACGGTGGAGGAGTATAAGCGTGAGCTTGCTTAATAACCTGAAGATACGAACAAAACTCAATGTTTTTATTGGGTTTATCGTCCTATTATTGATCGGCGTCGGTGCGACCGGTCTGTATGGCATCAACTCATCAAAAAATGCCCTGGCCAGCGTCTATAACGACCATTTGATCGCTATTAACGAGCTAAACGATATCCGCAATCATCAGATGCAGATCCGCCTTGAGCTGTTGTCGGCGCGTCAAGAAACCGACGCCTTTGAGGTCGTCGACGCTATGGACCGGGTGCGCACCCAGATTTTCAAGACGGACAGCATTCTCACCCCCTATGGGGAGAAAAAGCTGGTGGCGGAGGAAAAAAGTCTGTTCGACGCCTTTGTTGAGGCGCGCCAGAATTTTGGCCGCAACGGCGTGTTGCCGATGATGGATCTGCTCACAAAAGGGGCCACCGACAAGGCCGATACGCTGCGCAAGCAGACCATGGACCCGGCATATATCAAGGCGTCTGCCGGTATTGACGCGCTCATCAAATATCAGGTGGACGCGGCGAAGAAAGAGTTTGATCGCGTATCCCTGATTACCAACAGCGTGCGGATTTTTTCTCTCACCAGTATCGGCGTGGGGCTGATCCTGTCGGTGCTGATCGGTTTTGTCATTACCCGCTCCATCAGTCGGGGCGTCGCACAGCTGGAGGCAGCGGCCTTGAAGCTGGCCGACGGTGATCTGACTGCGCGCGCCACGCTCCAGAGCAAAGATGAATTGGGTGAAGTGGCCGGGGCGTTCAACCGCATGGCACAGGACTTTTCCGCACTCATCAGTCAGGTGCAGACTTCAGCCGATGAGGTGACTGCCTCGGCCAGCACGTTGTCGGAGACAGCTGAGCGCGTGCAAAAGGTTTCCCGCGGCCAGACCGAACAGGCCGCCAGTGCCGCCGTGTCGATCGAGGAATTGAATGGGGCGGTGAAAGATATAGCGAGTCGGGCGGAGAACGTTGTGACGGCCGCCGGTGAAGCCAGTAGTCTGTCGGATCAGGGGCGCATCGTGGTGAATGAAGCGGTAAGCGGCATCGAACAGGTCGCGCGTACGGTGAACGAATCCGCACAACTGGTCGCCACCTTAGGCAAGCGTTCCGATCAGATCGGACAGATTATTCAGGTGATCAAAGGCATCGCCGAGCAGACCAACCTTCTGGCGTTGAATGCCGCCATCGAGGCGGCTCGTGCCGGCGAGCAGGGACGCGGTTTCGCCGTTGTGGCCGACGAGGTGCGCAATCTGGCAGAGCGCACCGCCAATGCCACGTCGGAGATCTCGGAAATGATTACTGCGATACAGTCGGAAACCAGCAGTGTGGTGTCAACCATGGAGCGCGGCAGCAGCCAGGTCTCCAGCGGTGTCAAACAGGCTACACAGGCGGTCCAGGTCCTGCAGCAGATCAACAATAGCGTCAAACATGTGGTCGAGATGATACAGGGTATCGCGTCGGCCACGCGCGCGCAGAGTGAGGCGACCAACGAGATCACCATGCGGGTCGAGGATATCGCGCAGATGGCGCGTGACAACAGTGGGTTTATCGAGCAAACCACCCATGCAACACGTAACTTGCATGAATTATCCGGACGGTTTCAGAGCGTCGTGAGTCGCTTCAGAATATAGAGATGGAGCTTATTGTCCAGTGGATAGCGTGTGACCCACTAAGGAGAGATCGGCGATAGGGCGTGGCCTCGATATGCCATATCCCTGCATATAGTCGACGCCGAGCTCGCTGAGCATTTTTACGATGGTCTGATTTTCAACGAATTCCGCAATGGTTTTCCGCCCCGTCACGTGTCCGATATGATTGATTGATTCCACCATCGCATAGTTGACTGGATCGGAGGCGATGTCTTTGACAAACAGGCCGTCAATCTTCAAAAAATCCACCGGCAATCTCTTGAGATAGGCGTATGAAGAAAATCCGCTGCCGAAGTCATCGAGTGCGAAGCGACAACCAAGGTCTTGAAGTCGCGAGATGAAGGCGGAAGCCTTTGCGAGGTTGGCGATGGCCTCGGTCTCGGTAATCTCGAAACAGATCTTCTCCGGAGGGATCGCGAACTCACGCAACTGGTTTTCTATGTAGCGCAAAGAAGTTTCATCACCCAATGACCGTCCGGAGAGGTTGATGGCCCCGAGATCGAGGGAGCGCAACTGTTCGGGATGCTCTGCCAGCCAGCGGAAGTAAGTGTCGATCACCCAGTGGTCGATGGTGGCAATCAGGTTGAAACGTTCAGCGGCGGGAAGAAAAGCCCCGGGCGGGACCAGACAACCGGTCTCATCCACCATGCGTATGAGGATCTCGTAATGACTGATCAGATCCCCCTGGTTCTCGCGGTGCACAATGGGTTGATAGTAGAGCACCATGCGCTGCTCCTGCAGCGCCCGGATGATGCGCGGGTTCCACTGCATTTCGTCACGTCGTTCATGCAGCGCCTGGTCGTGCTCATCGTGCACATAGATGCGGTTGCGTCCGGATTCCTTGGCCATATAACAGGCGGCGTCGACCAGGCGCATGACGGACATGCTCGATATGCTTTCTCGGTCAATACCGATCAGTCCGATGCTGATGCCGACACTGAAGGTCTTGTTGTCCCAGGTAAAATGGAACTGTTGGGTCATCTCCTGAATCTCATGGGCAAGGCGTTGCGCATGCTGGACGGTGCAGTTTCTCAGCAAAAGGCAGAATTCGTCGCCGCCGATCCGCGCCAAGGTATCTCCCTGTCGCACCAGACAGGAGAGGCGGGCGGTGTACTGTTTTAAGAGTTCATCACCGGCAGAATGACCGCAGGTATCGTTGATTACTTTGAATTGATCCAGGTCCATATAAAGCAGGCTGTGTTGGGTGCCGCTGCCTTGCGCGTTGCGGATTTCCTGTTCAACCGGCGTGAGTTCGATTTTCGCCTTAGCCAGGAAAT
>JAYSOL010000236.1:0-1937 GCA_043723045.1 Gammaproteobacteria bacterium
TCCACAGCCGCGTGCTCGACGTGATGCCCGATGGCAGTAAGCGCATACAGCTCGACGTGCGCGCCTGTGTCTGGATCTTCTGCCGCACAGTGCGACGCGTGCAAGACGTGACCACCCTGGAAAACGGCGACCTCAGCACCAACGCCCTACCGGAGCACAGTGATTTCTCCCACGCCGTGGAGCGCTGGCGCATCGAGGCGACCCCCGGCGGGACGCGTATCCGTTACGATGCGCAACTGGCGCCGAACTTCTTCGTGCCGCCCTTGCTCGGACCTTATCTCATGAAGCAGGCGATCCGGCGCGAACTCATCAGCGCCGCGCAACACCTGGAGGCCCTGGCCCCCGCGGGAGAGTGTCTCGCCGACCGGCATGCCTACTGATTTCAGCCAGCGCCTGCTGCACTGGTTCGACCGGCACGGACGCAAGGACCTGCCGTGGCAACGCAGCCGCGACCCCTACCGCATCTGGGTATCGGAAATCATGCTGCAGCAGACCCAGGTCAACACGGTGATACCTTACTATAACCGCTTCCTCGAACGCTTCCCGGACATCGCCGCGCTGGCGGGCGCCAGCCAGGACGAGGTGTTGCATCGTTGGACCGGCCTCGGCTACTACGCCCGCGGCCGCAACCTGCATAAAGCGGCGCAGATCATCCAGCAACAGCACGCCGGCACCTTCCCCACGGACCTCGACAGCGTGTGCGCCTTGCCCGGCATCGGCCGCTCCACCGCCGGCGCCATCCTGGCCTTCGCCCACGGCCAGCGCCACGCCATCCTCGACGGTAACGTGAAGCGCGTGCTCACCCGCTATCACGCCCTGGCGGGCTGGCCCGGTGGGCGCGATGTCGAGACACAACTGTGGGAACTCGCGGAACAACACACCCCCACCAATCGCATTCAGGACTACACCCAGGCCATCATGGATCTCGGCGCCACCGTTTGCCGCCGCAGTAAACCCGTGTGCCCGGCATGTCCCTTGGTCGACACGTGCACGGCACAGGCTCAAGGTAATCCGCAGACCTATCCCACAGGCAAACCGCGTCAGGCCCTGCCGGAAAAACACGCGACCATGCTCATGATCCGCAATCACCACGGACACGTGCTGTTGCAGCAACGTCCGCCCGTCGGGGTATGGGGCGGGTTGTGGGGATTTCCCGAATGCGCGCCAACCGACGACACCGCGCAATGGTGCCGCGACACCCTCGGCCTGGAGGTGATGATGGAAACTCCGTGGCCGGCGCTACGCCACACCTTCAGCCATTTTCATCTGCACATCACGCCCATTCCCGCACGCGTCTCAGGGGGAAACGGGGGGGCAAGCGGGAAAATTATGGAGCCGACGGGGGCGGTCTGGTATAACCTTAGCCTGCCGGACGAACGTGGCCTGGCCGCGCCGGTCAAAAGTTTACTTGAACAGTTAAGGTGCAGTGCTCTGCCTAAAAGCCATCAATAGAGGAATGCGTCATGAGTCGTGTAGTGATGTGTGTAAAGCTCGGTAAAGAATTGGCCGGCCTGGATTATCCCACCTACCCCGGTGATCTGGGGAAACGCATCTACGAAAACGTTTCCAAGGAAGGCTGGCAGATGTGGCTGAAACACCAGACCATGATCATCAACGAATACCGCATCAACCCCATGGACCCGAAGGCGCGCAAATTCGTCGAGGAGGAAATGGATAAATTCTTTTTCGGTGAGGGTTCCGCCGCGCCGCAAGGATTCGTCCCGCCCTCGGGCATGAAATAAATCCGCCACCCGGAGTGCGGGGGCTTGCTCCCGCTTTTATAATATGGCTCTTAGGTAGGGCACTAAACCTTAGCAGCAGCCGCCAGTCGCCGCACTCCGCACAACCCCCCAGCAACATTCGGACCCCGACCAGAATGGCACTTACTTAATCGGTTTCATAGCAACGCCTGGCGGGTTACGCAAACTACGCTAACC
>JAYSOL010000237.1:0-7390 GCA_043723045.1 Gammaproteobacteria bacterium
TCTGTTGGACCGCATGAACGCCACTGAACTGGCCGCCAACCAGTTTCGCATGACCCAGACCCGCGACAAGCTCGCCCGCGAGCGCGTCCACGACCAGCAGCAGGCCATCCGCACCCACGAGCAGGTGGGCAAGGAAGTCCGCGAGGCGATCAAACGCATCGGCGGCGACCTGCCGGAACGCATTCCACCCGCCGAACATATCAAGGAGGTGGAGAAGCGGCTCAAAACTTCAACGCCCAAGCTGGAATTGGACGAACGCGACGCCGGTGGCTTGCTGGGCGATGCCAGCGATAAAGACAAGGACAAGTGAGGCTTGCATATGGCAGAACCCACCATCACCTGCCCCAAGTGCAAAACGGAAATCAAGCTCACCGAGTCGCTGGCCGCGCCGCTGATCGAGTCCACCCGCAGGCAGTTCGAGCAGCAACTGGCGCAGAAAGACAGCGACATTGCCGCGCGCGAACAGGCCATGCGTGAAAAGGAAAAGCAGTTGGCCGATGCCAAGAACAAGCTCGACGAGCGCCTCTTGTCCCATGCAGCCACGACCGTTCCGGCCGCTACGTCGTGGTATCTTGCCGATGTGGGCGAAGCGCGCGGCCAGCAGGAGCTTTTCACGCGTCAAGCGCCGCAACGCCTCAAGAAGCTGCGCGAACATGCGCTGATTGAAAGCGCCGTGTCGAGCAACCGCATCGAGGGTGTGACGGTGGAGCCCGGCCGGGTGCGCGAGTTGATTCTCGGTCAGCCGTTGCTGCGCGACCGCGACGAGGAGGAGGTGCGCGGTTATCGTGACGCCTTGACGTTGATCCACGAGAATCCCGCTGCACTGCCGGTGAGCGATGCAACGATCCAAAAACTGCACGCCCTGTCGCGCGGCGAGATTTGGGATGCGGGCAAGTACAAGGATAAGGATGGCGACATCATCGAGTGTTACCCGGATGGCAGTGAGCGAGTGCGGTTTCGTACGGTGTCGGCCGCCGAGACGCCGGCAAGCATGGTCGAGCTGGTGGTGGACTGGAAGCGATGTCTTGACGAGCGCTGGATACATCCGCTGATCGCGCTCGCGCGCCTTTAATCTGGATTTGCTTTGTATTCACCCGTTCCGTGACGGTAACAGGCGCGTGTCGCGCCTGCTGTTGCTGCTCCAGTGTTATCACCTGGGCTACGAGGTGGGACGTTACATCAGCCTGGAGCGATTGATCGAACAGAACAAGGTGCGTTACTACGAGACGCTGGAGCAAAGCTCGCAGGGCTGGCACGAAGGCAAGCACGACCCGTGGCCGTACATCAATTATCTGCTGTTCATTCTCAAGACGGCGTACAAAGAGTTCGCCGAGCGCGTGGGCGACATCAAGGCGCCGCGCGGCGCCAAGACCGACCAGATCGTGGCGGCGATCGGGCGCTTTGTCGGGGAATTCACGGTGAGCCAGTTGGAGCAGGCCTGCCCGGGCATCAGCCGGGACATGATCCGGCGGGTGTTGCGCGAACTGCAGGCGGCTGGCGTCATCGAGTGCCAGGGATGCGGCCCGGCGGCCCGGTGGCGGAAGAAAGGGTAATAACGCTTTAGTAAGAGTAATAGTGAGGGTAATAACCGCAACCGTATGAATACATCAAGCATTGTTCAAAAACTCTGGAACTACTGCAACGTCCTGCGCGACGACGGCATGAGCTACGGCGACTACCCTGAGGTGATTCGGCGGCGTTTTCATGCTGAGCTGCGTAATTTTATCCAGGTCTACAAACCACTGGTTGACGAGTGGGTTCTGTACGATAATTCAGGTGACGAGCCGGTTCGTTTGGAGGAGGGGCACAAGTCATGAGCGATGAGTCATGTAGGTCGGGTTAGCGCAGCGTAACCCGACATGGATAGCCAATGAACTATCGACGCGCATTCATTTACCGCTGTAGAGCCGCCCACGGCCTGTGGGCAGAATGGCCGCTACCACCTGTTTCGCCCCACCTCCACGTCCAACCCACCATGACCGAGCGCGTGACGGGCGCCCCACCGGCGCCGTGGGGTGAGCCACGTTTACGCCGGCCAGCCCCCAGGGTGGCGTCAAATTTCTGTCTGATTCCCCCAGCCCGATCTCCATCCAATTGAAAACATTGTGATTTATACCCAGCGATCAGTGGCACGCGTCTTGCTAAACAGGAGGGGAGAACAACAACCTGTTGAGGAAGCGGTGCATGGCCAAAGCGAACGCAAGAGACGAGGACGACGAGGCACAGGCCCCGGTCAAATCCGGCAGCAAGAAACTGCTGCTGATGGTGCTCGCCGGCGTGCTGCTGTTGGGCGTGTCGATTGCCGGCACCGTGCTGGTGACGAAATTCATGCTGGGCGGTGGCGAGCAGGCGGAGTCCACGGACGAGGACGACTCGGCGGCGAAGGCGGAGCAAGGTAAAACCGGGGACAAAAAGAAAAAGAAGGGCGATAAAAAAGGCGACAAGAAGGCCAAGGGCGAGAACGGCGATGCCAAACCTGCGGTGTATTTGTCCCTCGAACCGCCGTTTGTGGTGAATGCCGAGGGTCAGGGCAGCACCCATTACCTGCAGGTCAGCATGGATGTGATGGCGCGCGATCCGGCGGTCATCGAGTCCATGAAGAAACACATGCCGGTCATCCGCAACAATCTCATCATGCTGCTGAGCAGTCAGAAGCAGGCGGAGGTGAGCACGCGCGACGGCAAGGAGAAGCTGCGCGCCGATGCACTCGCCGAAATCCAGAAGGTGCTGAAGGAACAGACCGGCGAGCCGGGTGTGGAAGCCGTGTATTTCACCATTTTTGTCATGCAGTGAGCGCACGCCATGTCCACCACTGATGTACTTTCCCAGGACGAAATCGACGCGCTGCTCAACGGCGTCGACAGCGGCGACGTCAAGACCGAAGATGAATTTTCCTCGCATGACGGGGTGGCGCGCGGATTCGATTTTGCCAGCCAGGAGCGTATCGTGCGCGGCCGCATGCCGACGCTGGAGATGGTGAATGACCGGTTCGCGCGGCTGTTCCGCATCGGGCTGTTCAACATATTGCACCGCTCGCCGGAGATCTCCACGTCCGAGGTGCAGATGCGCAAATTCTCCGAGTACGTGCACAGCCTGTTTGTGCCTACCAGTCTGAATCTGGTGCGCATTAAACCGTTGCGCGGCACCGGCCTGATCATCTTCGACCCCAAGCTGGTGTTCGCCATGGTGAACAATTTTTTTGGCGGCGACATGCGTTTCCGCGCCAAGATCGAGGGGCGCGAATTCACCGCCACGGAACAGCGCCTCATACAAATGATGCTGGCGCAGGCGTTCCTCGATCTGCACAAGGCGTGGGAGCCGGTTATGCCGCTCACGTTCGAGTTCCTGAATTCAGAAGTCAATCCGCAGTTCGCCAATATCGTCAGTCCGAGCGAAGTGGTGGTGGTGAGCACCTTCCATGTCGAGCTGGATGGCGACGGTGGAGACATACATATCACCATGCCCTATTCCATGGTCGAGCCGATCCGCGAACTGTTGGACACGGGGCTGCAGAGCGATCGCGATCAGGTGGACGAGCGCTGGACCATGTCGCTGCGTGAGGAAGTCAAGCAGGCGACGGTCAATCTCTGCGGCACGTTGCTGGAGACCGAAATCAGCCTGCGTGAACTGGTGGCGCTCAAGGCCGGCGATATTATCCCCGTGGACATGCTGAGTACCGTGCTCCTGACGGCCGAGGATATACCGGTCTTCCGCGGGCAGTTCGGTGCATCGCGCGGCAGCAATGCGGTCAAGGTGACCGCGGCGATCAGACAAATGAATCAGAGCAAGTAGCCGGCGGCAGGAGACAACCATGAGCAATGCGGTAGATCATAAAGATTACGAACGCGTCGACCAGCAGACTCTGCAGGCGGACGGTATGCCGTCGCCGGGCGAGGCCAATCTCGACGTCATACTCGATATCCCGGTAATGATATCCCTCGAGATCGGGCGTGCACGCATCAGCATACGTCACCTGATGCAGCTCAATCAGGGTTCGGTCGTGGAGCTCGATCGGCTGGCGGGCGAGCCGCTCGACGTGCTGGTCAACGGCACGCTCATCGCCCACGGCGAAGTGGTGGTGGTGAACGAGAAGTTCGGCATACGCCTGACCGACGTCATCAGCGCCGCCGAGCGGGTGAAGAAGCTCAAGTAGGAGTGGGCGCGGTGCGATGGGGCGCGTATCGCCCGGTCGGGAGCCGGCGGCCCAATGCCATCAATCAGAGTCTGCAACGGCGATACCATGAAACCTAATACCCGTCTTGCCCTGTTGTTGTGTTTAATCCTGGCGCACCCCGTTGCCGCCGTGGCCGCCCTCGGCGCGGGACGAGTGGCGGTGACGCCGCCCGATCCGGTGGGCGCGGGTGGCATGGCCCAGGTGTTCCTGGGCCTGTTGCTGGTGATCGGCATGATCGTCGGTGTCGCCTGGCTGGCGCGGCGCTTTGGTAATTTTCAGACCGATGCCAGTGGCGGATTGCGTGTCATTGGCGGCCTGTCCATGGGTCCGCGTGAGCGTGTGGTGTTGGTGCAAGTGGGCGACCAGCAGTTGCTGCTGGGTGTGGCGCCGGGGCGCGTCTCGACCCTGCACGTACTGGACAAGCCGTTGGCGCTGAAGCTGCCGCCGGGACCGGCGAACGATACCTTTGCCGCGCGCCTGGCGGGCATACTGAAACAGGGCAAGCCGTCATGAGGCGTTTGTTTGTGTTCCTGGCGGTGCTGGCTGCAGGGTTGCTGCTGTCGCACCCGGCGCTGGCCGCCGATGGGCTCGCCGCCGTCACCGTCAAACCGGCGGCCGGCGGCGGTCAGACCTATTCCGTGAGCCTGCAGGTGCTGGCGCTCATGACGGCGCTGACGTTGCTGCCCGCGGCGCTGATGATGATGACCTCCTTTACCCGCATTATCATCGTGCTGGCGATATTGCGCACGGCCCTGGGCACGGCGCAGACGCCGCCCAACCAGGTGCTGCTCGGCCTCGCCTTGTTTCTGACGTTTTTTATCATGGCGCCGGTATTCGAAAAGATTAACACCGACGCAGTGCAGCCGTATCTGAGCGACAAGCTGCAGGCGGAGGATGCGCTGAAACGCGGCAGCGAGCCGCTCAAGGCCTTCATGCTGAATCAGACGCGCGATGCCGACATCGAACTGTTCGCGCGTATCAGCGGCAAGGAGGACATCGAGTCCCCCGAGCAGGTGCCGTTCTCCCTGTTGGTGCCGGCCTTCGCCACGAGTGAATTGAAGACCGCCTTTCAGATCGGTTTTCTGATCTTCATTCCCTTCCTGATCATCGATCTGGTGGTGGCCAGCGTGCTCATGGCCATGGGCATGATGATGCTATCGCCGCTCACCGTCTCCTTCCCCTTCAAGCTCATGCTGTTCGTGCTGGTGGACGGCTGGGGCCTGGTGATGGGCACGCTGGCATCGAGTTTCTACACCTAAAGGAAAATGCATGACCCCGGAATCCGTAATGAACATAGGCCAGCATGCCCTCGAAGTGACGGTGCTGTTGTCCGCACCCTTGCTGCTCTCGGCCCTGGCGGTCGGTCTGCTGGTGAGCATGTTCCAGGCCGCCACCCAGATCAATGAAGTGACCTTAAGCTTCATCCCCAAGCTCATGATACTGGTGGTCGCCTTGATGGTGGCCGGGCCGTGGATGCTCAGGCTGCTCATCGGCTACACCCGGCAGCTGTTCGAAAGCATTCCGGGTCTCATTGGTTGAGGAAGGCGAGGGATGAATTTTACCAGCGCCGAATTGACCGCCTGGATCGGTTCCTTCCTGTGGCCGCTGTTCCGCGTCGGTGCCATGGTGGGTGCGGCGCCGATCTTCGGCGCGCGTGTGGTGCCGGTACGCATCCGCATGGGTTTGGCGCTGGCGATCACCCTGGTTATTGTGCCGCTGTTGCCACCGGCGCCGGCGGTCGATCCCTTGAGCGGCGCGGGCCTGGTCATCACCTTTAACCAGTTGCTCATCGGTCTGGCCCTGGGATTATCGCTGCGTCTGGTTTTTTCCGCCGTCGAGATCGCCGGTCAGATCATCGGCCAGCTCATGGGTCTCGGTTTTGCCTCGATGATCGATCCGGAAAACGGCGTGCAGGTTCCGGTGGTCAGCCAGTTCTACAGCATCTGCGCCATCCTGTTGTTCCTTGCCTTCAACGGCCACCTGTTGCTGATCGAGATGCTCGCTGACAGTTTCCGTACCCTGCCCGTCTCGACCCAAGGCATCCCGCTGGATGGATTGCGCGCCCTGGCCGATTGGGGCGGTCAGATGTTCGCCGGCGCGGTGCTGGTGGCGCTGCCGGCGATCTGTGCGCTGCTGCTGGTCAACCTGGCCTTCGGCGTGATGATGCGTTCCGCACCACAATTGAATATTTTTGCCGTGGGTTTCCCCGTCACCCTGCTCCTCGGCATGGTCATCATGCTGGTGACGCTGCCGGCCCTGCCGGGCCAGCTCACCGCCTTGACCGATCAGGTCTTTGGTCTGATGCGTTACCTGATCGGCGGGGGTTGAGGCATGGCGGACAACGACAAAGGCCAGGAGCCAACCGAAGAGGCAACGCCCAAACGCCTGCACGAGGCGCGCGAGAAAGGCCAGATCCCGCGCTCGCGCGAGCTCAACAGCATGACGCTGATGCTGGCGGCGTCCGGCGGCCTGCTGTTCCTCGGCGGCGGCATCGTCGATGGCCTGCAGTCGCTGCTGCGGCGTACGCTGCAGATCGACCGCAACCGCATCTTCGATACCAATGCGATACCACACTTTTTCGGCGACAACGTGATGTCGACGCTTCAGACCCTGGCGCCCTTCCTGGCTCTCATGGTGGTCGCGGCACTGCTGGCGCCCCTGGCCCTCGGCGGCTGGTCGTTCAGTCCGCAAGCCATGGGCTTTAAGTGGGAGAAGCTCGATCCGATCAAGGGATTCGGCAAGATCTTTGCCTTACGCGGTCTGGTGGAGCTGCTCAAGTCCCTGGCCAAGTTTCTGATCCTGGCCCTGGTGACGGCGTTGTTGTTGTGGCACAAGGCGGATTTGTTTCTTGGGTTAGGCAGCGAGCCGTTGCGCCCGGCCCTGCAGCACGTGGCGAGCCTGCTCGGCTGGTCGTTTCTCTACTTGAGCCTGGCGCTGGTATTGATCGCCGCGGTGGATGTGCCGTTCCAGCTGTGGGACCACGCGCGCCAGTTGAAGATGACGCGCCAGGAGATCCGCGACGAAATGAAGGAGACCGACGGCCGGCCCGAGGTCAAGCAGCAGATCCGGCGCATGCAGCGCGAAATGGCCCAGCGCCGCATGATGGAGGAAGTGCCCAAGGCGGATGTGATCGTCACCAACCCGAGCCACTATGCCGTGGCCCTGCGTTACGATCAGAACAAGATGCGCGCGCCGCGCGTCGTGGCCAAGGGCGCC
>JAYSOL010000238.1:0-6106 GCA_043723045.1 Gammaproteobacteria bacterium
GTTCCGACTCCGGTTCGGGTTCGGGCTCTGGTCCGAGCGCCTGCGGCACTAAGGCGGGTGCGGGTGGTTGCGGCGGCGGTTGTGCCGGATGAAGGCCGCGCTGCGTCCGGCGATCCCCGCATGAGTTGGAGCCGAATGTCGGAGCTGCGGCACTATCTCATCGCCGGCCTGCTGGTGTGGTTGCCGATCCTGGTCACGGTGCTCATTATCAAGTTCCTCGTCGACCTCATGGACACCACCCTGTTGCTGCTGCCGAGCGCGATCCAGCCGGAGACCCTGCTCGGCTTCCGCATCCCTGGCCTCGGCGTGGTGCTGTCCGGGGTGGTGTTGTTGTCCACCGGCATGGTGGTGACCAACCTCCTGGGGCGCAACATGGTCAGCCTGTGGGAGCGCCTGCTCATGCGCATACCGCTGGTGCGCCCCATCTATTCCGCCACCAAGCAGTTGTCGGAGACCCTGCTCAGCGGCTCCGGCAAGTCGTTTCGCAAGGTGGTGCTGGTGGAGTATCCGCGTCCCGGTCTGTGGACCCTGGCGTTTCTGACCGGCGCCGGGGTGGGCGAGGTGATCGAAAAAACCGGGCGCGACCTGGTGAATATTTTCGTGCCGACCACACCCAACCCCACGTCGGGCTTCTTTCTCATGGTGCCCTCGAAGGATCTCATCGAACTCAACATGAGTGTGGACGCCGGTATCAAGCTGATCCTGTCCGCGGGGGCGGTGGGGCCGGACGATAAAAAGCTCGAGGCCGGGCCGCAGCACAAAAAGGCCAGTGCGGTGTAGGCCCGCCAGCGCGCATGGCGCGCAGAAAATCTTTATCAACACTCACGTTAGCTCAAGGAATCAGTCATGCGCAGTCATTATTGCGGGAAGCTCGACACCGCCCTGGTGGGGCAAACCGTGCAGCTATGCGGGTGGGCCAGTCGCCGCCGCGATCATGGTGGTGTGATCTTCGTCGATCTGCGCGACCGCACCGGTCTCGCCCAGGTGGTGTTCGACCCGGACAATGCCGCGGCCTTCGCCATCGCCGAAGGCGTGCGCAGTGAGTACGTGTTGCGCGTCACCGGCACGGTGCGCAAGCGTCCTACGGGCACCGAGAACCCGCACATGCCCACGGGCATGGTGGAGGTGGCGGTGCAGGCGGTGGAGGTATTGAACAAATCCGAGCCGCTGCCGTTCCAGTTGGACGATACCGACTTGGGCGAGACCGTGCGCCTCAAGTACCGTTATCTCGATCTGCGGCGCGAGGGCATGCGGCGCAATATTCTGTTGCGCCATCACCTGGTCAAGACCCTGCGGCGTTATCTCGAAGACCGCGACTTCGTCGAAATCGAAACCCCGGTACTGACCAAGTCCACGCCGGAAGGCGCGCGCGATTATCTCGTGCCGAGTCGCACCCACCCGGGACACTTCTTCGCCCTGCCGCAGTCGCCGCAGCTGTTCAAGCAGATGCTGATGGTGGCCGGCTTCGAGCGTTACTACCAGGTCACGCGCTGCTTCCGCGACGAGGATCTGCGCGCCGACCGCCAGCCGGAATTCACCCAGCTGGATATCGAGACCTCGTTCCTGGACGAGAACGGCATCATGGACATCATGGAAGACATGATGAGCACCGCCTTCAAGGCGGTGCTCAACGTCGAGCTGCCCAACCCGTTTCCGCGCATGACCTACGCCGAGTCGGTGAGCCGCTACGGCGTCGACCGGCCGGACCTGCGTATTCCATTGGAACTGGTGGACGTGGGCGATCTGATGAAAGGGGTGGAGTTCAAGGTGTTCGCCGGCCCGGCCAACAACCCCGACGGCCGCGTCGCCGCCCTGCGCCTGCCCCAGGGCGAGAAGCTGTCGCGCAAGGACATCGACGACTACACCACCTACGTCGCCAACTACGGCGCCAAGGGCCTGGCCTACATCAAGGTCAACGATATCGGCAAGGGGCGCGAGGGCCTGCAGTCGCCGATCCTCAAGTTTCTGCCGGACGAGGTGATCGCCGCCATCCTGCAGCGCTGCGCTGCCGCCACCGGCGACCTGATTTTCTTCGGCGCCGATAGCAAGAAGGTGGTGAACGACGCCCTGGGTGCGCTGCGCCTCAAGCTCGGTCACGACCTGAAGCTGCTGGTGGGCGAATGGCGGCCGCTATGGGTGGTGGATTTCCCCATGTTCGAGTACGACGCCGACGCCAAACGCTGGGTGGCCCTGCACCACCCGTTCACCGCGCCCAAGCTGGGCGAGGAGGATCGCGTCGATGTGGATCCGGCCAACGCCTTGTCGCGCGCCTACGACATGGTGCTGAACGGTTCCGAGATCGGCGGCGGTTCCGTGCGTATTCATCGCGAGGATGTGCAGGAAAAGGTGTTCGGCCTGCTCGGTATCGACCAGGCGGAGGCGCGCACGAAATTCGGCTTCCTGCTGGACGCGCTCAAGTTCGGCGCGCCGCCCCACGGCGGCATCGCCTTTGGCGTGGATCGCATCGCCGCCATCATGTGCGGCGCCGATTCCATCCGCGACGTGATCGCCTTCCCCAAGACACAGAAGGCCTCGTGCCTGCTGACCGAGGCGCCGAGCGTGGTCGAAGATGCTCAGCTGCGCGACCTGCACATCAAGCTGCGCAAGCCGATCGACAAAGCAGAAGGGCAGCCGGCGTGATGTGCGCGCGGGCTTGATACGGCACGGACGAACCACGGCAGTACAGCAAGCAAGGGTTTCGGTATGACGGGCGAGCAGCGCTACAAACGTCCTGAGTCGGTTCTGGTGGTGGTGTATACCCGCGACGGCAAGGTGCTGCTGCTGCGGCGCGCCGACTACCCGGAGTTCTGGCAGTCCATCACCGGCAGCATGGAGTGGGGCGATGCCTCGCCGCTGGCCACCGCGGCGCGCGAACTGCGCGAGGAGACCGGCATCGATGTCCCGCCCGGGCAATTGCGCGACTGGCAGATCACCCAGCGCTACGTGCTGTTTCCCCAGTGGCGTCACAAGTATGCGCCGGGGGTGAGCGAAAACACCGAACATTTCTTCTCCCTCGAACTGCCGGCGGAAACCGCCATCCGCGTCAGCCCCGGCGAGCATTCCGAATACCGCTGGGTGGCGTTTGCCGAGGCGGTAGCGCAGGTGTTCTCCTGGACCAACCGTGATGCCTTGCAGCGGTTGATGCAAGCCCGCACGGATCCACCTGCCTCCACAGGGGCGGCGTGAGGTGTGTTTTTGGAGTGCGGGGGCTTGCTCCCGCCTTGCCAGCGGGACTTGCTAACGACCCGCAACACTGGCAGGACGTAGGGTGGGCATTGCCCACCAGCGTACTGCACCGACACCCCGTCTGGTGGGCAATGCACTGGAAACGGCTCCTGCGTTTCCAGTACTTCCGCCATCCATGGCGGTCGCCCACCCTACAAAAACCCCACCGAGGCCCATGGATAAACCACAACACGTCGTCCTGCTGAGCGGCCTATGGCTGCCACGCTGGAGCCTGTGGCCCCTGGCCTGGCGCCTGCGCCGTTGCGGATTCATTCCCCATCTTTTTGCCTATCACGCCATGGGTCGCGATCTGCAGCAGAATGCCGCGGCCCTGCAGGCGTTCCTGCGCGCGCTGCCCGGAGGGCCAGTGCATCTGGTGGCCTACAGCCTGGGCGGGTTAGTGGTGCGGGCCTTGTTTCATTTTTATCCGCAGCAAGCCCCGGGGCGCATCGTCACCCTGGGCACGCCGCATAACGGCAGCCTCGTCGCCAACCGGCTGGTGCAATGGCGCTGGGGCCGGGCGATGACGGGCAAAAGTCTGGCGGACCTGGTGGCCGGGCGGCCCCAGTCCTGGGTGTTGCCGGCGCGCGAGATGGGCATCGTCGCCGGCAGCGTGAACCTGGGTCTCGGGCGCCTGGTGGTGCGGCACACCGAGGTGTGTGACGGCACGGTAGGCATAAGTGAAACCCGGTTGGCTGAGGCCACGGATTTCTTTCGCGCCAGGACCTCCCATTTCGGACTGCTGTGGTCCGCGGCGACCGCGCGGGCGGTGTGCCGGTTTCTGCGTAGCGGGCGTTTCGGCGCCTGACGGCCTGCGTCGCTCCGAGCCGCCTCCTGCCTGTCAAAACGGCTGCCATTTCCCACGCTTGGGCGCCCGCCCTCGGCTGGGCGGAAGCGTTACCGGGTGATACACTTTGGCCGGTCTATTTCCCGGAATGAAGCCGTCCCCGACGGCGGTACTATCAAGCTATCGATGAGGTTTTCCCATGGCTGGACACAGTAAATGGGCCAATATCCGCTTCCGCAAAGGCGCCCAGGATGCCAAGCGCGGCAAGATCTTCACCAAGCTGATCCGCGAGATCACCGTGGCGGCGCGCATGGGCGGCGGCGGTGATCCGGGCCACAATCCGCGCCTGCGCACCGCCATCGACAAGGCCCTGGACCAGAACATGACCCGCGACACCATCGACCGCGCGATCAAGCGCGGCACCGGTGAGCTGGAAGGCGCCCACTACGACGAAATCCGTTACGAAGGTTATGGCCCCGGCGGTGTGGCCCTGATGGTGGAGTGCACCACGGACAACCGCACGCGCACCGTGGGCGAGGTGCGCCACGCCCTGAACAAACACGGCGGCAACCTGGGCACGGATGGTTCCGTGGGTTATCTGTTCAAGAAGATCGGCGTGCTCAACTATCCGCCGGGCACCAGCGAAGACAAGATCATGGAAGCGGCCCTGGAGGCCGGCGCCGACGACGTGAAGACGGAGGCGGATGGTTCTATCGAAGTCATCACGGCCCCGGAGAGTTTTGCCGCGGTCAGTGCGGCCATGGCCAAGGCCGGTCTCAAGCCGGAGCACGCGGAGATCACCCAGCGCGCCAACCTCGAGGTCGCGGTGACCGGCGATGACGCCTTGGGTCTGCTCAAGCTGCTGGATGTGCTCGAAGATCTGGACGACGTGCAACATGTCTATTCCAACGCGGATATTGCCGCGGACATCCTGGAGCAGCATGCCGGCTGACCGGCGCTGCGCGCTGTTCCTTGTGCCGGGCGCCTGAGGCGTGCGCGTGCTCGGCATCGATCCCGGCTCGCGCCTGACGGGATTCGGCGTGGTGAATATTTTGAGCTCCGGCAAAATCACCTATATCGCCAGCGGCTGCGTGCGTGTCCCGGCGGGCAACCTGGCGGATCGCCTGAAGGTCATCTACGACGGCGTGGTCGAGGTCATCGACGCCTACCGGCCGGAGGTCATGGCGGTGGAGAAGGTGTTCATGGCGAAGAACGCCGATTCGGCCTTGAAGCTGGGCCAGGCGCGCGCCGCCGCCATTATGGCGGGCGTCAATCACCCCCTGCCGGTGGCGGAGTACACGGCGCTGCAGATCAAGCAGGCCCTGGTGGGCCGCGGGCATGCACAAAAAGATCAGGTCAAACACATGGTGAAGGTGTTGCTCCATCTCTCCGGGAATCCCCAGGCCGACGCCGCCGACGCCCTGGCGTGCGCCATCTGCCACGGCCACCACGCCGCCACCCTGCGTAACGTAGCCAGCGGCACGCGCCGTCTGCGGGTGGTGCGATGATAGGCCGTCTCTCCGGCATCCTGCTGCACAAAGAGCCGCCCTCCCTGCTGCTGGAGGTGGCCGGCGTGGGCTATGAAATCGACGCCCCCATGTCGACCTTCTACGAACTGCCCGCCACCGGCCAGGCCGTGACCTTATATACGCATCTGGTGGTGCGCGACGACGCGCATTTGTTGTATGGCTTCTCCCGCGACGCCCAGCGCCGGTTGTTTCGTCTTCTGCTTAAGGTCAATGGCGTCGGCCCGCGGGTGGCCCTGGCGATCCTGTCGGGCCTCACGGACCAGGAGTTTATGCAGTGTCTGATGCACGAGGACGTAGCGCGCCTCATCAAGGTGCCAGGCATCGGCCGCAAGACCGCCGAGCGCCTGATCATCGACCTGCGTGACAAGGTCGATCCGGCCCTATTGAAAGGCGGTGGCGCCACCCGTCCGGCGGTGCTGTCGGCTGATCCGGTACAGGAGGCGATCAGTGCCCTGCTTGCGTTAGGCTACAAGCCGCCGGAAGCCAGCCGCGCGGTGCAGAATATCCCGCCGGACGGCTTGAGCAGCGAAGAAATTATCCGTCAGGCGCTGAAGGGCATGGTGGG
>JAYSOL010000239.1:0-3627 GCA_043723045.1 Gammaproteobacteria bacterium
TCACCCATGCTGACCATCACGGCACCACTGGCCTGACGCGCGATTTCGCCGGTTTCGATTTTCACCGTGTGACTGCCGTACTGGAATGATTTGGTAACGATTTTCAAGGCTGGCTCCTCAGGTTCTGGATGATTCACTGTCGACATAGATCGACGTGCGGCCGACCGAAGCATGTCCGGCGACCGTCGATAGCACCGGCTGCATGTTGCATCTTTAAAGACAAAATGCGTCCCGCGGGACGCATTCGGAGTGGAATTACTTGCGCAGACCGAGACTCGCTACCAGGGTACGGTAACGGTCGGCATTCACACGCTTCAGATAGTCGAGCAGCTTGCGGCGCTTACTGACCATGCGCAGCAGCCCCATACGTGAATGATGATCCTGCTTGTGGGTCTGGAAGTGTCCCGACAGGTCCTGGATACGCGCTGACAGCAGGGCGACCTGAACTTCGGGTGATCCGGTATCGGTTTTACCGGTCGCATACTCCTGAACAATCTTGGCCTTCTGCTCTGCGATGAGAGTCATTTATCTATACCTCGGTACACGTGTCGGTGTTGGTCGTTGAGGGCCGGTATTCTAACCGTCTGCCGCCCCGGTCTCAACCGATTTCTGGCGTAATATCAGCTTGTTCGGGTGGCCGTAACAAGCGTTTCGGTGCCACCCGGCCATCTGACTGCACTTCCCCCAGGCCTAAAAAGCGGCCGCCCGCCTCATACAGCCGCACCACCCCCATGGGAACGCCGTGGGGGGCGGTGACCACCTGCCCCTGGCACAGGTAATAGGCCGCATTCAAGGACAAATCCACTGCCGGCAGGTGGGTCAGCGCCTGGTCTAAAGGCAGTAGCCGGGCCAGGCGGCCGTCTTCCGGCAGATTCTGTAACGCCTCCAGGGTGATGGCCTGTTCCACAGAGAACCCCCCCGTGGCCAGGCGGCGCAGGCCCATCACATGCCCCCCGCAACCCAGGGTCTCCCCCAGGTCGTGGGCGAGACTGCGAATATACGTGCCTTTGCTGCAACTCACCGTAAGCTCCAGGCGATCGTCCTGCCAGCGCACCAGGCTGAGGGCGTGAATAACCACCCGGCGCGGCGGCCGCTCGACCTCGATGCCGGCGCGCGCCAGCTTGTACAGGGGCTGACCCGCCTGCTTGATGGCGGAATACATCGGGGGGATCTGCTGAATTTCCCCCTGGAACTGGCGCAGCGCGGCCTCAATGACCGGCCGGGTCAGTTGGACCGGCCGGGTGACCAGCACCTCGCCCTCGGCATCGTAGGTCGAGGTGGTCTGACCCAGGCGGATAGCCACCCAATAACGTTTGTCCGCATCCAGAAGGAATTGGGAGACCTTGGTGGCCTCGCCAAAACAAAGGGGTAACAGACCTGTCGCCAGGGGATCGAGACTGCCGGTATGACCGGCCTTGCGCGCCTGCAGCAGGTGTTTGACCGCCTGCAGGGCCTGGTTGGAGGTGTAGCCCGCGGGTTTGTCGAGCAAGAGAATGCCGTTGATGTCGCGCTTGCTGCGCGGGGTCTTGGTCACGCTAGGGCCTGCCTGGAATACCGGTGGAGAGGTGCCGTCACTCAGGCTCTTTGTCGCGATCCTGGGCCAGCGCAAGATCGATCAGGCGGGAAATCTTGGCCCCCTCCTCCACCGATTCGTCGTAGAGGAAGTGCAATTGAGGGATCACCCGCAGCAGCACCCGATCGCGCAGCGCATGGCGGAGAAAGCCGGAGGCCTTGTTCAGCACTTTAAGGGTTTCCGCTGCCTGCTCGATGCCGGTCAGCTGGGTAATATAGACCTTGGCATGGGACAGATCCGAGGACACGTCCACCGACGTCAAGGTCAGCTGCTTTACGCGCGGATCATGCACTTCACGCCAAATAAGATCCGCCAGCTCCCGCTGGAGCAACTCGGCGATGCGGCGGGTACGCCCGGCCTCTTTGCCCATGTCAGCTAAAGTTCGTGCTCACAGGGTGCGCACGATCTCGACCTTATCGAAGCATTCGATCTGGTCGCCCACCTGGATGTCGTTGTAATTCTTCACGCCGATACCGCATTCAACCCCGGCCTTGACCTCGTTGACGTCGTCCTTGAAGCGGCGCAGCGAATCGATCTCACCCTCGAAGATGACCACGTTGTCGCGCAATATGCGGATCGGGCGGTTGCGGCGCACCACGCCTTCCACCACATAGCTGCCGGCGATGGCACCGATCTTGGGCGCCTTGAAGACCTCGCGCACCTCGGCCAGACCGACCACTTCCTCTTTGAACAACGGCTTGAGCATGCCGGTGAGTGCTGCTTTGACATCGTTCACCGCGTCATAGATGACGTTGTAGTAGTGCACATCCACACCTTCCGAATCGATCAGGCGGCGCGCACCGCTGTCGGCGCGCACGTTGAAACCGATGACGATCGCCTGGGAGGCGCGCGCCAGATTGACGTCCGACTCACTGATGCCACCGACCATGCCATGTATCACCCGGACCCGGACCTCGTCGGTGGACAATTTCTCCAGCGCATCGCTGAGCGCTTCGACCGAGCCCTGCACGTCGGTCTTGATGACCAGGTTGAGGGTCTTGGCCGCACCCTCCTGCATGGTCTGGAATACATTGGTCAGCTTGGCCGCCTGCTGGCGCGCGTGTTTCACATCTTTGAATTTGCCCTGACGATAGAGCGCGATTTCACGCGCCTTGCGTTCGCTCTCCACCACCACCACTTCATCGCCGGCGTTCGGCACGCCGGACAGGCCCTGGATTTCCACCGGGATGCTCGGCCCGGCTTCCTTCACCGAGTGGCCGTTCTCATCCAGCATGGCGCGCACGCGTCCGGATTCAGCGCCGGCGAGGATGACATCGCCCTTGCGCAAGGTGCCATGCTGGACCAGCACCGACGCCACCGGGCCGCGACCCTTGTCGAGGCGCGCCTCGATTACCAGCCCCATGGCGGGACCGGTGCGCACGGCCTTGAGCTCGCGCACCTCGGCCTGCAGCAACACCGCGTCAAACAGGTCGTCGATGCCCTGACCGGTCTTGGCGGAGACATTCACAAAGACGTCTTCGCCGCCCCACTCCTCCGGCACCACCTGTTGTGCCACGAGTTCCTGCTTGACACGGTCCAGCTGGGCCTCGGGCTTGTCGATTTTATTGACCGCCACAACAATGGGCACGCCGGCGGTGCGCGCATGATGGATCGCTTCAATGGTCTGCGGCATGACACCGTCATCGGCGGCCACCACCAGGATGACGATGTCCGTGGCCTTGGCGCCGCGCGCGCGCATGGCGGTAAAGGCCTCATGGCCGGGGGTATCGAGAAAGGTAACGACACCCTTGGGCGTCTCGACGTGATAGGCGCCGATATGCTGGGTAATGCCCCCGGCTTCGCCGCTGGCCACCTTGGTCTTGCGGATATAATCGAGCAACGAGGTCTTGCCGTGGTCCACGTGACCCATGACGGTCACCACCGGCGGGCGCGGCTCAAGCTCACCCACGGGCGCAGCAGCGCCACCGAGCAGCGCCTCGGGATCCGTCGTCAGCCGCGCGCGATCGAGCTCGGGGACGCGCTCCTTGTCGGCGTCGCGAACGAGAACGCGCGCCACGTCGATGGTCGCGCCGACGCGGGCCTCGAGATACGCC
>JAYSOL010000240.1:0-5114 GCA_043723045.1 Gammaproteobacteria bacterium
CTATACGTGGGGCAACTTCGTGCAACCCATCGAGGACATGGGCGAGCGCCTGAGCCGTCTGTGGTCGCCGGTGTCGCACCTCAACGCCGTCATGAACAACGAGGCGCTGCGCACGGTATATAACGACTGCCTGCCGAAACTCAGCGCCTACCACACCGAGTTCGGTCAGGACGAGCGCCTGTATCGCGCCTACAAGGCGATTGCCGCCGGCGCGGAATACCCGGCTTTAAATCCGGCGCAGAAAAAGATTATCGACAACGACCTGCGCGACTTCCGTCTCGCCGGCGCCGAGCTCAACGAGGTGGATAAAAAGCGTTATAAGGGCATCCAGCAGGAGCTGTCCAGCCTCACCAGCAAGTTCGACGAAAACGTGCTCGACGCCACCAACGGCTGGCAGCTCGCGGTCACCGACGAACAGCGCCTCGCCGGCCTGCCGGAGAGTGCGGTGAGCGCCGCGCGCCAGGCGGCGGAAGAAAAAAATCAAGCCGGCTGGATATTTTCCCTGCACGGTCCGTCCTATATCCCGCTCATGAGCTATGCGGACGACCGCGAACTGCGCCGGCAGATGTACGAGGCCTATGTGACGCGCGCCAGCGAGCAGGGACCCAACGCCGGTCGCTGGGACAATGCCCCGAACATCGAGCGCCTGTTGCGCCTGCGGCGGGAAAAGGCGCGCCTGCTGGGCTACCGCGATTACGCAGAGCTGTCCCTGGTCACCAAGATGGCGCAAAGCACCGACGAGGTGCTGGGGTTTCTGCGCGACCTGGCGGCGCGTTCCCATCCGGCGGCCCAGCGCGAGCTTACAGAACTGCGGGAATTCGCCGCCGTGCGCTTCGGCGCGCGCGACCTCGAGTCGTGGGACATTCCTTACTATTCGGAAAAACTGCGGGAAGAACGCTATGCCTTCTCGGACGAGGATCTGCGGCCGTACTTCCCGGCGGACCAGGCCATCCAAGGCATGTTCGAGGTGGTGGACCGGCTGTACGGTCTTAAAATAACGCGCCTCGACAACGTCGAGACCTGGCACCCGGACGTACGCTTCTACGAAATCCGCGACGCCGAGCGGGAAATACGCGGGCGGTTTTATATGGACCTGCACCCGCGCCCCGGCAAACGCGGCGGCGCGTGGATGGACGATTGCATCGGCCGCAAGCGCGCCGGCAACGCCGTGCAGATCCCCGTGGCGTATTTGATCTGCAACTTCACGCCCCCGGTGGGCGACAAACCCGCCTTGTTTACCCATGACGAAGTCACCACCCTGTTCCACGAGTTTGGCCACGGCCTGCACCACATGCTGACGCGGGTGGATTACATCGGTGTTTCCGGCATCAATGGTGTCGCCTGGGACGCGGTGGAGCTGCCGAGCCAGTTCATGGAAAACTGGTGCTGGGAGCGCCAGGCCCTCGACCAGCTGGCGCGTCACTATCAGACCGGCGCGGCCCTGCCGGACGATTTGTACGCCAAGATGATCGCCGCCAAGAATTTCCAGTCGGCCATGCAGATGGTGCGGCAGATCGAATTCTCGCTGTTCGACATGCGCCTGCACAGCGACTTCGATCCGGACGGCGGCAAGACCGTCTTGCAGATGCTGGATGAAGTACGCCACGAGGTGGCGGTGCTCATGCCACCGGCGTTCAACCGCTTCCATAACGGCTTCTCGCACATTTTTGCCGGTGGTTATGCGGCGGGGTACTACAGCTACAAATGGGCCGAGGTGCTATCGGCGGACGCCTTCAGCAAGTTCGAGGAGAACGGCGTGTTCGATCGCCGCACCGGCGAGGAGTTTCTGCACAGCATATTGGAACAGGGCGGCACCTATGAGCCCATGGAGTTATTCGTAAAATTCCGCGGCCGCAAACCGAGCATCGATGCCCTGTTGCGGCATTCCGGTCTGGCCGCATGACAAAGGGGGATGTGATGTCGCTAAGAAGTATTGGGATAGTATTGCTGCTGGCGCTGTGGCTGCCGGGCATAGCGTGGGCGGAAACCGCTTATGTGTCGGATAAGATCCTGGCGGGCATACGCGCGCAACCGAACAAAGAGGGCCCACCGCTTAAGACCGTGTCCACCGGCACGGTGCTGGAGGTGTTGGAGCGCATGGCCGGTTTTGCGCGCGTGCGTGATGCCGACGGCACCGAGGGATGGATAGACGCCGGCGTCTTATCGGCGGAACCGCCCGCCCGCTCCCAGTTGGAAGGCCTGAAAGATCAGCTGAATACGCTTAAGGCCCAGGTGGATAAGGCGCACGCCACCCTGTCCCAGGAAACCGCCAAGTCCGCGGAACTGGCCAGGAGGCTCGCGGAAAAAACCGCCCAGGCGGAGAAGTTCGCCGGCCAAATCGCACAGCCTACGCCAGCACCCGAATTATTGCCCGATGCCCAGGCGACGCAGGCCGACGGGCAGCCATCGGCGGAAAACACCTGGTTCAGTTGGGGGTGGAGTGTATTTTCTTTTGCTATGCTGGTAGTAGGCTTCTTCGCCGGCATGACTTGGCTGCGCGAAGTGAATCGTAAGAAGCTCGGTGGTATGTATCTGAGGATTTAACCATGAGACGCCCTGTCACTTATCTGTTGATCGTCACCGCCGCCTTGGTGGTGTCCACCGCGCAGGCGGAGAAGCTGTATAAATGGGTCGGTAAAGACGGCAGGGTTTCCTATCAGGACAGGCCACCACCGGCGGATGCGGGATCGGTGCAGGAGAAGGACCTGTCTGGGCGCCCCTCCAGCAGTGCGTTGGGCGCGGAAGGGAGGGATGCCGCGCGGAACTTTCCGGTGGTGCTCTATAGCGTGCCCAAGTGCACCTCCTGCGACGATGCGCGTGCCTACCTGAAAAAACGCCATGTCCCGTTCAGCGAAAAGAACGTCGGCAACAATCCGGCCCTGCAGAAGGAAATGATAGAAAAGGTCGGCCAACTGTCCGTGCCCACCATCACCGTGGGCAGCAAGGTCATGAACGGTTATGTCCAGTCGCTCCTGGCGGGTGAACTTGACCAGGCGGGTTATCCGAAGGAAGGCAAAGAAGAGGGGGGGCTGGCGAATCAGGAGGGGGAGCAAGCCAATCAGGAGGATGTCCCTCCAGAGGAAAATGCCACCCCCTAGACCGACCAGACCAGCTCGACCGAACCCGTCCCGTTCATGGTCGACCGTGGGGTTGCAGCCATTACACCCCGGGCCGTGGTGCACGCGCGCAGGCACGGAGTAGATGTCACTCTTTCAGGTGTACCTTTCCTGTCATTCCACCAAGCCCAGCTCGAGTACCTTGTTTGAAAATCGCCACTTGGAACGTCAACTCCCTGAGTGTGCGCTTGCCACAGGTGTTGCAATGGTTGGCTTTGGCACAACCGGACATCCTTGCGCTGCAGGAAATCAAAATGCCCGACGCGAAATTCCCCTTCGCGGAAATCGCGGCGGCCGGCTATCAGGCGGTCTGTTCCGGACAGAAGACTTACAACGGTGTGGCGATCCTGAGTCGCATGGCCGCGAGCGATGGGCAAACCGATCTGCCCGGACTGCAAGACCCGCAGCGACGCATACTGGCGGTATCCATCGGTGACGTGCGTGTGCTCAACCTCTATGTGCCCAACGGGCAGAGTGTCGATTCGGAGAAGTACGCCTACAAGCTGGATTGGTTGCAGCACGTGACGCAGTACGTACAGCAACAGCTGGCAAGCTACCCGCGGCTGGTGGTGCTGGGCGATTTCAATGTCGCACCCGAGGATCGCGATGTGCACGAACCGAAGTTGTGGCAGGGACAGGTGTTGTGCAGCGAGCCGGAACGCGCTGCCTTCCGCCAGTTGCTGCAGGCTGGGTTGTGCGACACCTTCCGCCTGTTCGAACAGGCGGAAGGTTTATACAGTTGGTGGGATTACCGCATGGCGGCATTCCGTCGTAACCACGGCCTGCGTATCGATCACGTGCTTGCGAGTCCGGCGTTGTGCACGCTCTGCACCGCCTGCCACATCGACAAGACCCCCCGTTCCTGGGAGCGGCCTTCGGACCACACCCCGGTGGTGGCTGACTTCCGCCTGGCTTAGTGGAGCGGCCGGGTTTTTCGTTTACTCAGAATTAAAGCCCCAGACATCCCGCAGCAGAACCTGCAGGCCTTGGTATTCTTCCGGTTTGGCCGGCAACCATTCGGCCGCTTTGAACCGCTCGAGCACAGACAGGGTGGCCGCTTTGCCGGCGGGCGACAGCAGGGCCTGAGTGATCTTCGCGCGCATTTCCGGCGAAATTTTCGGTCCGACAGTGATCGCCTGGTTCGACACCGGTTTGCTGGCGAATATCACGCGTGCCGCCTGCGCCTGCGCATCCAGGCCGGCGTAGATCTTGGCGTGAATCACGGCGGCCACGCATTTCCCGCTGACCACGCCTTCATAGGCATCTTTAAAGCTTTTCGCCTCCAAGATTAACGGCTGGCGTGACGGATTGGAGAATTCATATTGCAGTGTGAGGGTGGCGAGGTTGGGCGGTGCCAGACCGCACACCGTGCGACCGGCCAGGTCGTTGAGCGTTTTGACGCGCGCCTCGTCTTTTTTGACCACCACGACGAAGGACAATTGCCCCGGCAGCTTCACCAGCGGCACATGTTGCAGTTTGGCCATGCGCCAGGCGACAAAGGCCGGCCCGTCAAAGACGATGTCGTAGGCGCCTTTGCGCATGCTGCTTTGATACGTCAACCAGTTGGTCGGGTTGGAGTAGGTGACTTTCTCGCCGATGACCGTGCTGAGGAAACTGGCGACGGCATCATAAGACTCCACGCCCTTGGCCTCGGATTCGCGCGGCGGCGCGGCCAGGACCAGTTCCGCCGCGGCAGGGGTCGAGGCCCCGAGGACGGCGGCCAGTAGAAACAGGCTTTTCCAGCAGTGATTGATGTAGGTAGACATAGTGAATGAACGTTTCCCGAATAATGTGCAAAGTTTATGTTTAAAGTAGGGCCCGGTCCATTGAACAGGCGCGAATCCTACATGCGCTTCTCCCTCGCAATTATAGGGCACAAACTAGACCAGCCTGGATGGACGCCGGACTAGCCCCCACGATAACCCTATATTCGGACAAAAATCGACTGTTGCTGCCGCAAGAGACTTGACACAGATCTATAAATCGTAATAATAACGA
>JAYSOL010000241.1:0-2585 GCA_043723045.1 Gammaproteobacteria bacterium
CCCAGGCATGCTTGGCGGGCAGGGCGACGACGAAGGGTTCATCGTACACCGGCTGGGTCGAAATACCCGGCTCGGCAAACGGCAGCGATATCACGATAACGTCCAGTTCGCCGTGGCGCAGGCGCTCGCTTAAGTCGGCGGTAAAACTTTCCGCGATCAACAGGGGCATGCGCGGCGCGCGCTTGCGCAGGGCGGGTATCAGGTGCGGCAACAGATACGGGCCGATGGTGTATATAACGCCGAGGCGCAGCGGTCCGTCCAGTGGGTCCTTGCCTTGTTGCGCCAGCTGTTTGATCGCCTCGACCTCTTCCAGCACCCGCTGGGCCTGGGCGACGATCTGTTCGCCCAAGGCGGTGACGCTGATTTCGTTCGGCCCGCGCTCGAACAAGGCGACGCCGATCTCCTCCTCCAGCTTGCGCACCGCCACACTCAGGGTGGGTTGGCTGACAAAACAGGCCGCGGCGGCGCGCCCGAAGTGGCGCTCGCGTGCCACGGCAACGATGTAACGCAGTTCGGTCAGGGTCATACGGCCATGATAACCGCAGTCGCTGGCTTTCGACAAAGACAGTCCGGCCAGCGCAGAACAAGACAAAAGACACTATGACGGTTTGGGATCGGGGTATAATCGTTTGAAACAAGCACAAACCTTCTCCATTTAACCGACAATAGAGCAAGGGTCGAGTATGGTTAGCGTTACAGGAAAATATTCCGGCATCAGCAGCAAGGACGCCATCGAACTGGAGGCGTGGTTGAAAACCATCGCCCCGGGCCGCTCGGAGGCGGATGTCGAATTCATCCGGCGCGCCTGCATGTTCGCGGCGCATGCGCATACCGGTCAGACGCGGGAGTCGGGCGAACCGTATTTCCACCACTTCCTGGCGGCGGCCGATACCCTGGCGGATCTGCGCCTCGACCACGAAACCATCGCCGCCGCCATCCTGCACGATGTGGTGGAGGATACGCCGGTCAAGCTCGAAGAGATCGAGAAGGAGTTCGGCCGGCGCGTGGCCACGCTGGTGGATGGCGTCACCAAGATGGACGTGATCCAGGCGTTTCAAGGCCAGACCGAACGCAGCACGCGCGAGCATGCGCAGGCGGAAAGCCTGCGCAAAATGCTGCTGGCCATGGCCGAGGACGTGGGCGTGGTGCTGATCAAACTGGCCGACCGCCTGCACAATATGCGCACCCTGGACTCCCTGCCGAAAGACAAGCAACAGCGCATCGCGCGCGAGACCATGGACATCTTCGCGCCGCTCGCCAACCGCCTGGGCATATGGCAGATGAAGTGGGAGCTCGAGGATCTGTCGTTCCGTTATCTCGAGCCGGAGGCCTACCGGCAGATCGCCGGCATGCTCGCCGAACGTCGCATCGACCGCGAACACTACATCGAGCGCTTCGTGCAAACCCTGTCGGCGGAGCTGAAGCAGGCCGGCATCGACGCCGAGATCTCCGGCCGGCCGAAACACATCTACGGCATCTGGCGCAAAATGCAGAGCAAGGGCAAGGACTTTCAGCAGATCTTCGACGTGCGCGCAGTGCGCGTGCAGGTCGCGAGCGTCCGCGATTGTTATGCCGCCCTCGGCATCGTGCACACCTTGTTTACGCACATCCCCGGCGAGTTCGACGATTACATCGCCACGCCTAAGGAAAACAACTACCGCTCCATCCATACCGCGGTGATCGGTCCCGACGGCAAGACGACGGAAGTGCAGATACGCACCCACGACATGCACCAGCAATCGGAGCTCGGCGTGGCGGCCCACTGGCGTTACAAAGAGGGTGCCAAGCAGGATACCGGTTTCGACCGCAAGATCACCTGGCTGCGGCAGCTGCTGGAGTGGAAGGACGAAGTGGCCGAGGCGAGCGATTTTGTCGACCAGTTCAAGTCCGAGGTGTTCAGCGAGCGCGTCTATGTGTTCACGCCCAAGGGCAACATCGTCGACCTGCCGCAGGGCGCCACCCCCCTCGACTTTGCTTACGACATTCACACCGAGGTCGGTCACCGTTGTCGCGGCGCCAAGGTCAACGGCCACATCGTACCGCTCACCTATGCCCTCAAGACCGGTGAACAGGTGGAGGTGTTGACGGTAAAAGCGGGTGGACCCAGTCGCGATTGGGTGAGCCCGCACCTGGGTTACCTGCACACCTCCAAGGCGCGCAGCCGCGTGCAGCAGTGGTTCAAGCAACAGAACTACGACAGCAGCGTGTCCGCCGGGCGCGCCGGTCTGGAACGCGAATTTCACCGCCTGGGTTTCACCGATGTCAATCACGAAAAGCTCAGCCAGCGTTTCGGCTTCAGCAAAGTGGAGGATTTTCTCGCCGCCATCGGGCGGGGTGAGATCAAGTCCGGCCAGATCATGTCGGCGGCGCAGGAGATGGTCGAGCCGAAGACAAAAGTGGCCCCGCCGCTGGTGCCGGCACGCGCCCATGCCCAGCCGGGCAAGCCGACCGGTGTCACGATCCAGGGCGTGGGCAATCTGCTGACGCGCATGGGACGCTGCTGCAATCCGCTGCCGGGCGACGCTATCGTGGGTTTCATTACCCGCGGCCAGGGTATCACCATCCACCGCCGCGATTGCCCAAAC
>JAYSOL010000242.1:0-4605 GCA_043723045.1 Gammaproteobacteria bacterium
CGCGAGCCCGAAGGGCGGTGCGTGTGTTGTTGGGGCTTCAGCCCCTTACAACCACGGCCTACCCCTTGCGGGTGTAACCCAACAAAACCCCGCCTATGCTGCGGAAACACCTTTGCTGCTCCACCTTGGTCGGCGACGAAATGTCGGGTTACGCTGCGCTCTTATCCCCGCAATGTGGCCCTCATTTATGGGCCATGGGGAAACCCGACCTACAAGACTGACCGTCTGCCGCGGGCCGGCCCTGACCACGGCCGGCCCCCCACGACGTATAACGGCACGCCCGGGAGCTGTATCTCTCGAAAGAAAGAGTGAAACCCCCCCCCGATTCTGGGGTCCCGCAGGGAGCAACGACGGCTCAGAGATAGCCTGGCGCAGGCGCCCAGGGTCGCCCCTATCCTGGCATGGTTCTTGTAGGGTAATTGGCTGGATCATTCAGAAAACAACGACAATGGCAGCCGGGCACTATCAAGAATACGACCTTTTTACGGACAAGGAGACTAGGGAACAGGCAGACATCCAGCGTCGCGAAATCGCCGAACAGGTACAGGATTTTCTTGCGCAAAATGTGCAGGATCCCCTCGCCAACGTGCAGGTCACCCAACTGGTGCGCAGCTACACCATTGCCTTTCATGCAGCGGATGGCGGCAATGGCATGGTGCTGATCTGGTCCGCGCGCAACCTGGCATTGACCTTCCAGAGCGCCGAAACTCACCGGTCACCGGAAACCAACGTGCTGCATACCCTGGACGAACTCTTAAAAAGTCTTGAGAAGATACTACACCGCCACAGAACGTAACCACTTCCGACGCATGACCGAGACACCCTACTTAGCGCCGCGGCGTCTGAGTTTGTACGCCGTCATGTCCTGCACGAATGTTTGATAGGGGATGTTCGTCACAGCCTGAAACCGCAGCACGCTGCGCTCACACAGCGCATTGATATCCGCCACGGTCGATGCCTCCACCGGCGCCTCGTGCATGATGCGCTGCAGACCCAACAGACCACCGTGCTGGATCTTAACCAGAACACTGTGGGGCATGGTCAGCAGGTCATCCTCCACACCAAACATCGGTAGCGCCGCCTGCTTCATATGCTGAAATAGCGGCTCACAGCGCGCGTGCCCAACCTCCGATGTGCACGCCACCTCCGGTCCACCACGCCGCACCACCGTCTTGGCCATGGCGCAGGCGAATTGTTGGCTGACGAGTGTTCCGCTGAAAGGACATTTGTGTTCTACCACGGTGCCTCCTCCGGCCTGCCGGCGATACAACTCGCCCGGACGCGGGCATCATGCCACGCCGCCAAATCCGGGAAAACCCTGGCCGGTGAACCCGGCATGGGGCGCGGAACCGGCAGGCAACAGCCAGCGGGCGCTGGGACTTAAAAAGAGGTTGTCGACGAGAACCCCGCAGAGGGAAACCCATCCATGGGTCACGGCCCGGCTATCTTGCAACAGCCGGCGGTCGCTACTCTTTACAGGTGGAAAGAAATTTGGCCGATGGCCCCTTGCACGGGTTGGCGGAAAACTTGGCCGGTGCTTCTGAGACGACGGGTTTCTCGGCGGATGCACTGGCGGGTGGCGGAGCGGCGGCGGGCCTGGATTCGACGCGCACCTCCGCCTCGACGGCCTTGGCGGCCGGCACGGCAACGACCGCTTCGACCGGCGGTTTACTCGCCTGCGCATTGGCGGCGGCCAGTGCCGCGGCGCGCTCCCGTTCGCGTGCGAGCATCGCCTCGAACTCCGCCGTGCGGGCGCGCTCCTGTGCCTTGATCGCCTCAAGCGTTGCCGCCTTCTCACGCTCGCGCGCCTTGGCCGCACTTAACTCCGCGGCATTGGTGAGTTCGCGGACTTTGGCCGTGGCCAATGCGGCATCGCGCTCGCGTTCCAGGGCGCGCGTCTGGGCGACAGCCGCATCACGTTCGCGCTGCAATGCCCCGAGCATGGCCCGATCCGCAGAGGCAGTATTTTCCGCAGACGTCGCCGGCACTGCCATTGAAGAACCGGTTGCTGCCGTCGCCGATGACGCAAGGTCAGCCGCCGGCGGTGGTGCGACGGGCACATCGGTACCGGTCTTGAAATAGGTCATCACAAACAGCGCCACCGCCACCAGCAACCCGCCGGAAAATCCCAGGGCCGTGGCCACAACCCACTTGCCGCCGGTGCCCAACCCTGCCGTTCGATTCTTGGAATTGTTGTTGTCGTGAGCCATGTCCCTATCCTCGTGTACGGCCGCAATCAGCTCTTCAGCCGCGCTATCGCGGGTGACCTCGTCGGGCACATCCTGTGCCTTGTCGGGGGATAAGGTTCCTATCTCCTGGGGGAATTCCGCGCCGTCGTCCTTGCCTTTCGCAGATTGGGTTTGCCCGGGTTTCTGCACGGAGCCGGTGTCCACACTCGACATCGGGGGCTTGACCTCGGTACGCGTGACATGGCGGCTCACATGACCGGAATCTGTCGCACTGCGTGGCCACGCGTCCAGATGCACAAGCTTGCTGATGACACCCGCGCGCCGTTCGCGTGTTGCATCGCCCTGCGTCATGGCCGTTTGCATTGCTTCTTCGGCCGCTTCGCCACGATATCCCTGCTGTTGTGCTTCCTGGGACTGGCGCGTCTCGCTCTTGTTCGTTCCACTACTGCCGCCTGCGGCGCTCACGGCGCGCTCTACGTTATGTAATGTTTCCGCCAGTAACTCGTCTTCGGCCCGTACGACCGGTAACGGCGACGCGGCGGGCGTCACATCCGGGGGCGGTGAGTACGGCGCCTTCTTCACTCCGACTATTTCCCGGGTTGTTTCTGTCTTGTGTGATGCGGCATGCACAGACTCCGACGGCATATGCGGTAAAAGGCCGTGCGACTGTCGTTCACGCGCCACCTCATCCACCAGCCGCGCCGATATCCGGGGAAGGCCCTCGGCATAACCATAAACCAGGGCGCTGTCACACAAGAGGTTGATCAGTCGCGGGGTTCCATTGCTATAGCGGTAGACCGATAGCGCCGCGTCTTTTTCAAATAACTCCGGGTCCCCGCCCGCAATGGTAAGGCGGTGGCGTATGTAGTTGCGCGTTTCCTCCGCGTTCAAGGGCTCGATGTGATAATCAACGGCGATGCGCTGCGCGAACTGCTCGAGGTCAGGACGGCTCAGCTTGTCGCGCAGACCGGGCTGTCCCACCAGGATAATCTGCAGTACCTGATCCTTGTCCGCATTGATGTTCGACAGCATACGCAGTTCTTCCAGGGTCTCGACGGACATGTTCTGCGCTTCGTCCACGATCAGTACCGTATTGCGGTTTTTGGCGTACTGCTCGATGAGAAAACTCACAAAGGTCTGATACAGCCGGGGCTTGCTGTCGCTGCTGTAATCAAGGTTGAAGGCCATGAGTATCCAGCGCAACAACTCATTGAACGATTGGTGGGTATTGGTGATCAGCCCCACGGCGACATTGTCACCGAACTGGTTGAGCAGGTGGCGGATGAGTGTGGTCTTGCCCGCCCCGGTGATGCCGCTGATGACGCAGAATCCGGCTTGATTCACCAGACTGTATTCCAGCAGCGTCAGGGCCATCTGATGCTTTTCGCTCAGATAGAGATAGGAAGGGTCGGGCAATAGGGAGAAGGGTTTTTCCTTCAAGCCATAGAAGACTTCGTACATGGACTACGCCTCCTCGGCGATCTACCGACCCAAGCATGAATACAGCGCCCTGATATGACGACGAGACGACGGAGAGAGCTCGGGACGTGTTGTGTTGGCCTTGTTCCCCTTATCTATATAGATGATAAGGGACTAGGCAATTTCTAATGATCCACATCAACTTTGGCTCATTCTGGTATCCATGCAGGAAAAAGGCAACCCCACCCCCTTTTAATCCCGGGTACTAACCAGTATTGATAATTATTTATTATATTTAACATATAGTTAGCGAATATGGGCTGGGGGCCCAGACGCAGACGGCCGTCCGACAACCGGTAATGGGTAAACCCGACAGCGAAAGAGGGTAGAACTCTTTTCGATTCAATCGTCTCGATTAATAATCAGGCAGAAGGGACATCGAGTCGCGGCGCGACGGTCTCCATCGACCGACCCGACCGGTGCGCCTTAACTCGGAGTCCCGAAGAAAGCGCAGGCGCAGGCTTGCAAGATGGGCCGACCCACCCGATCATAGCGGGATGCGCACCCTCGAAGAATTGCCGTTCGACAATACCTACCAGCAACTGCCGCAGACCTTCTATTCCCGCCTGGCGCCGACCCCCCTGTCCGGTGCGTTTCTCGTCAGCTTCAACCCCGAGGCGGCGGCCCTGCTCGACCTGCATCCCGAGGAGGGTGCGCGTCGCGAGTTCGTGGAATACCTGTCCGGCATGCGGGCCTGGCCGGGATCGGCACCCGTGGCCATGTGCTACTCCGGACACCAGTTCGGCCATTACGTGCCGCGCCTGGGTGACGGGCGCGCCATCCTGCTGGGCGAGGTGCGCAACACACGCGGCGAAAAATGGGATCTGCATCTGAAAGGCTCCGGCCTGACACCCTACTCGCGCCAGGGCGATGGCCGCGCTGTGTTGCGCTCCAGCCTGCGTGAATACCTGTGTGGCGAGGCCATGCACGGCCTGGG
>JAYSOL010000243.1:0-8370 GCA_043723045.1 Gammaproteobacteria bacterium
TCATCGGCTGGAGTCAGGTCGCGCGCAAAGAGGGCCTGCTCGGCCTCGAATCCATCGCCGAGGCCGAGCCGGACAAATTCGCCGGCAAGGGTCTGCAACTGCTGGTGGACGGCACCGAGCCGGACGCCATACGCAGCATACTGGAAGTGGAGCTCGGCACCGCCGAACACCGGGATACGCAGGCGGCGAAGGTCTACGATGGTCTGGGGGGTTATTGCCCGACCGTCGGCATCATCGGTGCGGTCATGGGTTTGATCCATGTGATGTCCAACCTGAGCGATCCGAGCAAGCTCGGCAGCGGTATCGCGGTGGCGTTTGTCGCGACCATCTACGGCGTCGGTATGGCCAACCTGATTTTTCTGCCATTCGCCAACAAGATGAAAGGACTGATACACGATCAGACACAGTTCCGCGAGATGATCATCGAAGGCATAATCTCCATTGCCGCCGGTGAGAACCCGCGCAATATCGAAAACAAACTGCAGGGTTACCTGCATTAAGGAGCCTCTGAACAAGTGGCAAAAACTATCATGTTACGTCCCCTCTCCCTTTGGGAGAGGGCCAGGGTGAGGGAAAAATCCATGATCATCCCCCTCACCCTAACCCTCTCCCCCGAAGTACACGGGGGAGAGGGGACTTGTTCTGAAGTTCCCTAACGATGAGGGTCGCGAAAAAAGAACACACGGCAGGTCGCGTGTGTAGTGGGTTGATCGCCGTCGCGGCACTGCCAGTTCACCGGCAGTACTGAGTTCAACCCATCCTTCTCCGACATGAAGCCCTATGGCACGCAAGAAGAAACATGAGGAACACGAAAACCACGAACGTTGGTTGGTCTCCTACGCCGACTTCATAACGCTGTTGTTCGCATTTTTTGTCGTGATGTATTCCCTGTCGGCGGTCAACGAGGGCAAGTTCCGCGTCTTGTCCGAGTCCCTGGTGACCGCGTTCAATACCACGCCCAAGAGTATGCAGCCGATGCAGGTCGGTCAGCCGGCCAAGGCGCCGGCGGCACCGGTGCAGCGACTGGATCCCCTCAAGGCGCCGCCGACGGTGGCGCCGATAGAAATCAACAAGCCGGCGCCGCCGGCGCCACTGGTGTCACCGGCGCCCTCGGCGTCACCGGGCACTCTGCAGCGCATGCAGGCGATAAAGGAAATGGCCGATGCCATCGAACGCGCCATGGGGCCGTTGATCAAGGCCGATCTCCTGCTGGTGCGGCGTGACAGCCTGTGGATAGAGGTGGAAATAAAAACCAGCATCCTGTTTCCCAGCGGCAGCGCGCACCTGCAGGCGCAGGCCATTCCGATTCTGGAAAAAATCGCCGCGATACTGGGAAAATTCCCCAACGCCGTGCATGTGGAGGGGTTTACCGATAACGTGCCGATCAATACCGTGGCCTTTCCCTCCAACTGGGAGCTGTCCGCGGCGCGTGCCGCGAGCGTCGTGCATTTATTTATGAGCGCGGGCATGCAGCCCGAACGCATGGCGGCCATCGGTCTCGGTGAATACCGGCCGATCGCGGACAATACCAGCGAGGAAGGGCGCAACAAAAACCGGCGCGTGGTGCTGGTGGTGCTGGCGGATGGCGACGCCAGCGATGTGCTGCAGACATCCCATGCCGCACTGCAAAACACCAGCCACGTGCCCGATGCGCAGGGTTTACCGCCGGCCGCACCGGGTACTGCCACCGAGGCTGCAGGCGCTGCGGCCGCGCCGGAGGGCGTCATCACCCACGTGCCCGCGCCCGCGCCGCCGGTAAAGAACGTTCCGCCGTCGAAGACCGCTCCGCTGTCAGCGCCGTCGAAGACCGCACCGCCGGCAGAGACTGCTCCGCAGTCTATGATCGCGCCGCTGATAAAGAAATTTACGGCGATACAGATTGTTCCGCCGCTGCCTGTCGCGCCGGCCGTTCCGTCCGGTGCACAGCGCAGCGGGGGCGCGCCGCCATGAAGGTCTGGGCGGTCGCCAATCAGAAGGGTGGGGTGGGCAAGACCACCACCGCCGTGACGCTCGCCGGCCTGCTGGCGCAGCAGGGCCACGAGACGCTGCTGGTGGATCTCGATCCGCACGGCTCCATGACCGCCTATTTCGGCTACGACCCGGATAGTATCGAAGATGGTGTGTATCGTCTGTTTGAAGGCGGCGCTGCCGTGGGTCGGGATATGCCGGTGCCGGTTCTGCGCCAAACCCGTTTCGAGCATCTGGTGCTGCTGCCGGCCTCCACGGCGCTGGCGACCCTGGACCGCCAGCTCGGCGCACGCGATGGTATGGGTCTGGTGCTGGCGCGCTACCTGCGAGGCATGGCTGCACGCTTCGAATATGTATTGATCGATTGTCCGCCGGTGCTCGGCGTGTTGATGGTGAACGCCTTGGCGGCCTGCGGCCACCTGGTGATTCCGGTGCAGACAGAATTTCTCGCGCTCAAGGGCCTGGAGCGCATGCTGCACACCCTCGGCATGATTTTACATGCGCGTAAAATCGATATCCCTTATACCATCGTGCCGGCGTTGTTCGACCGTCGCACGCGCGCCTCGGTGGATAGCCTGCGGCTGCTGCGAGAGACCTACCCGGAGCATCTCTGGCCGGGCGCGATACCGGTGGACACCCAGTTGCGCGAGGCCAGCCGTCTGGGCGGACCCATCACCCATCTTTTCCCCCAGGCCCGTGGCACCCTGGCCTACAGCGGGTTGCTCGAGAGTTTGCTCGCCTACCGGCCGACACCGTTGGACGCCACCACCAGAGAAATACCGGGCGCGGGTCAGCCGGCCGACGGTGATGCGCGCGGGGTCGTTGGATGAGCGAGACCCCGCCCCGCAACCCGTGGTTGCCGCCGCAACAGGAGGCGTTACCGCGCTATCTCGACGCGCTGCTGCGCGAAACCTGGGAAGCGCCCGTGGAGTTCTTTGAACCGGTGGATCTGCTGCCGCCGGTGGAAGCGGCGACACCTGCTTGCGCGACACCGGCGCCCGTCCCCGTCGCGGAAACCGCCACGCCGCCGGCGGCGCCGACGCGGGCACCGCATGTTCATCCGCCCGCCGACCCATTGGCCGTCTGGGCAGCCGCGCCGTTTGAAGCGCAACTCTTTCAGGTGGCCGGACTGACCCTGGCGTTACCGGTCTCGGAACTGGTGGGCATCGTGGACAGCACCGACCTCGTCACTGCCGGGGGCGAGAACGCCCCGTGGTTGCGCGGGCGCTTGTGTTACCGCCATGGCGAAATCCAGGTGGCGAATACCGCGCACTGGGTCCTGCCGCCGGGTATGTCCTGGTCGCCTTCGACCCGCCGCTATCCGGTGCTGATCATTGCCGATGGACGTTGGGGCCTGGCCTGTGATGGGATCGGCGCCGTGGTCACCCTTGATCCGGCAATGGTGCGCTGGCGGTCGGCCCGTACCCAGCGCCGCTGGCTGGCTGGCATGGTTGCTCAGCCGAGTTGTGCGCTGCTCGATCCGGCCCAGTTCGCGGCACTCTTTGACGCGGCCCTGGCGACGGGCACCCAGCCCTGATCGCGTGTGACCAGGCCCTACCTAGCCGTCTGGCACGGTTAATGCTTATCACTCTGTTAGTGTCGGATTCTTGACGTAGCTATAGTTAAGTCATTGATCCATAATGTTTCACCACTCGCAACCAATTGTTTGAAAGAGGGCTGTTTATGAATCAAACCTCGCAAGGTCAGGATCCCGTGGCGCAATGGGTGACATTTTATCTGGACAAGGAACGTTATGGCATCCATGTCATGCAGGTACAGGAAGTCTTGCGGGTGAGCGAAATCACCCCGGTGCCCGGGGCGCCGGCGTATGTGTTGGGCATTATCAACCTGCGGGGCAATGTGGTGACGGTGATCGATTCCCGTCAGCGCTTCCGTCTGCCGCCGCGGGAGATGGACGACGCGACGCGTATCGTTATTATGGAAACCGAGAACCAGGTGGTGGGTATCCTGGTGGACAGCGTGGCGGAAGTGGTGGAGTTGCGCGCCTCCGAGATCGAGGCGGCGCCGAATGTGGGCAACGAAGAGAGCGCCCGCTTTATCCAGGGCGTGTGCAGCCTGAGTGGCGAGCTCTTGATACTCATCGACCTGAACAAGCTGTTCAGCGACGAACAGAAACGCGAGCTGGCCGCTTTATAGGCCAGGAGGTGCGGCATGCCGGATGTCGGTGACGTGAAACCCTTGATCCCGGTATGGCCCATGCGGCCTGCGGATGGCGATGGCAAACGCAAGCGCCCGCCACCGGCCAAGGACAAACCGCCCGCCGCCGAGCCGGATAAAGACGATGAAGGTCACGGACATGTGGACGAATACGCCGCCGGAGAATGAGACATGGATAATACCCTGATACAGATATTTGCGGTTTCCGCCCTGCTGGGTGCGGCCCTGCTGCAAGCCATACTGGCGATCGCCGGTTTCCGCTCGCGCGCTGAACGAAGTCTGCGGGAGCAGAATCTGCGTGTCCTGCAGGAAGCGTTGCTGATGGTGAGCGGTGAGAATACCGCCCTGGGACGGCGCCTCAGCCTGTTGGAGCACCACATGGCGCAGGTGTCCACGCAGCAGGAAAAAAATACCCACGCCGGCCCCATCGGGCAGGCCTACGAGGTGGCGGTGAATCTGGTGCGCAAGGGCACGGATGTGGACGAGCTGATCGCCACCTGCGGCCTGTCCCATGGCGAAGCGGATTTGATCATGCGACTCTACGGCGCCCCCGCGGCACACGATGTCAAAACCGCCACCGCCAAGGTTAAGCGGCAGGCGTTACCCAAGCACTCAGCGGCCGCCGCCTATGAGGCAGCCTTTTGAATACGGGTACCAAGGTTTCAGCGCCTTGCGGTGAAAGGGAGACGGGCGGGCAGACAGGAATGGCCTATGGGCAGGGACGGTCAAAACCAGTACGATAGCCGCAGTGCCACCTGACCAACAAGAGGCAGTATATGGCGCAAGAACATATCGGGCAGACACGCCAGAGCGAGAAGCGTATCTCGCCGGCACCCGCCAGCGAATCCGCCGGAGCCGGTACGCACCAGGGCCGCTCCCTGCACCTGCTGTCGCTACTGCAGACCTCCCTCGAGGTGGGAACGGTAGTGCGGCTGTTTGCCGAAGAATGCGCCAAGTATGTGCCGTATGACAGCTACTCCTACAGCAACAAGGTGGATGGGGTGGAGTTTGAGACCGGCACGGCGGCGCGTCACTCCTGCCACTATCGCTTGGTGGTGGCGGATGAATCCCTGGGCCAGTTGACCCTGACCCGGGTCCTGCCCTTCGGCGAGACGGAAATCGTCGAGTTGGAAGACATGCTGGTGGCCCTGGTGTATCCGCTGCGCAATGCCTTGCTCTATCAGCGCGCCTTGCAGTCGGCACTGAAAGACCCGCTGACCGGCCTGTATAATCGCACCGCCCTGGATGCCGCCCTGCAACGCGAATTCAATCTGGCGCGGCGCAACAAAAGTGCGCTCTCCCTGCTGGTGCTGGATATCGATAACTTCAAGATCATCAACGACACCTATGGACATGCCGCCGGCGATACGGTGATCAAGGCGCTGGCGGAGGCGATCGCCGCCCACAGCCGCAACACCGACATCCTGGCGCGTTTCGGCGGCGAGGAATTTGCACTGCTGCTGCACGCCACCGACGCGGCGGGCGCACAGGTGATCGGCGCGCGTATCTGCGAGGCGGTGCGCGCCATTGTCTGCAAGGTGAAGGGTGCGAACATCCACTTCACTATCAGCGTCGGGGTTGCCACCCTGGCCCGCGACAAGAGTGAAAAGTCTTTGCTCGAACGCGCCGACATGGCGATGTATGCGGCCAAACGCGGCGGCCGCGACCGGGTGAGTCTGGCGGAGTGAACGGCGCGCGGTGATTCCGCCGCGCACCGAAGTGGTCTGCGGACTTAAGCCTGTGTCAGGTGTATCTCAAGTCCCTCAAACTGCCGGATGGGCATTCTGAATCTGTCCGGGCAGCGTTCACCCACATCGTTGCTAGAATTCGCCTTGCAGCCCGAAAGAAAATATCAACGGTAATTGATATACCGGCTCGCGTGCAGTGTAATCATTGTTGTAGCGGTAGTCCCCGATATTCTTGTTGTTGTAGGCGTTGATCAATTCCACATAGGTGTTCAGCTTCCAGGTGTTAAACCGATAATCACGCCCGAGGCGCAAGTCCAAACGATGGTAGCCGGGAAGGCGTTCGGAGTTGATCTCGCCGTACATAGGTAGATATTGGTCGGTGGTACCGGGCGCGGTACCGGGCCTCGGTACGGCGCTAACGATAGGTGTGTAAGGGCTGCCACTGTTGTAGCGCCATTTCGCACCGAAGGTCCAATCTTTGTTGATTTTGTAGCTGGCCACCAGATTCACGATGACCGGCTGATCGTAGTTGGACCGAAAGGTCTCGCCGCTGACGTTATTCGTGCGCTCGGAGCGTGACAGGCTGGTGGCGATCCAGCCGGAGAAGCGCTGCGTAAGGTCCTTTTTAAGCAGCAGCTCCAGACCATAGGCCTGGCCCTTGCCAGTGTTGAGATATTGAAACACGTCGTCCGACACCACCAGGTCTTCCAGAGTCTTATAGTAAAAGTCAGAGGAAAGACTCCAGCCTTGGTCATAGGTTTGCTTCACACCCAGGACCGCATGGCGGCCGCGTAGATTCGATAGATTGGGGTTGCCGAATTGGTCGATGACTTGAGAACCATCGGGGAACTGGTGGTACTTGCCCCATCCGGCAGCGAGCAGGGTGCGTGGGGCCGCTTGCCATTCCACGCCCAGCCGCGGTTCGGTGAAGGTCTCGTCCAGGTAATTCTCGTATTGCGCACGCGCACCGATGACCAGAGTGAGCGGCTCGACGATGCGCCAACGATCCTTGATGTAGAGGCCAACATCGTTGCGGCGCAGGCGGTCCTTACTCTGCACGCGTTCCGCCGAGGTGCTGTCGCAATCCGGATTGAACTCTGTGCAGCGTGGATCGCGCACATCCAGGTTATAGTCCACTATCGTATGTGTATAGTTACCTCCCAGACTCAGGAGATGGTCGGGACGCAGCTGGGTGCTGAAGTCGTTGCGGAATAGGAGATCGTTGAACTTGGCAAGGATAGTCCCCGCACTTCCCACCCGCTGGCTGATGCTGGTATTTGTGGAAGAGGTAACCCACCGGCAGACTATCGACGTAATAAAGGTTATCGCCGGGCGCCGTACCGCGCACTGCCGGTGAGGCGTTGCTGTCGTTGGTGACAGCTACCCCCGGCATGGCCTGCAGGCCGCGTATTGGATCGCCGCCGCTGCCGGCGACCTCGCGCAGGGTCTTGCCGCTGAGGGTGCGCTTGCTGATTTTGTCGGGGTCGCGGTCCGCATATACAACCACGTCGGGTAGCTGCATGGCGGGCTCCAGATAGAAGCTGAGCTGAGTGCGTGGCCGATCGGCGCTCAGCGTCACCTTGCGTGGCATTGGCTTCACGAAGCAAATGCCGACGGCGCCCACGGAAAAATCGCCCGGTGCGTTCACCGTCATAACAAAGTGTCCCTGCGCATCGGTCATGGAGACATGTGTGTCGTCATCGACCAGATACACCTGCACAGAGGACAATGGTTGACGCGTACCTTTTTCCAGCACCGTTTCCGGCGGGAGAGTCAGTTCAGGTGGTTCTCCATATTGCCGTGGCGTATCATGTTCGACTGGACAGAGAATCCACTTATCGGGTCGCGCAGATGTGTGGAGCCAGCTCTAGGTAACTGACTGATGGTCTGAAAGTACGCGCTGTGAGTTTTCTGTAAATACAGGTCACCAAGCCAGTGCAGCGCTAACTACCCTGAGTTTCAGTGAGGAGAATGACATAGTCATCAAAGAGCTCGGATTTTTGACACGCACACGGAATGTACTGCGTAACGACAGGGATACCGAGTTGCTGCGCTCGGAGTTGTTCAGCATCGAACAACTGAAACGTCACGCGGTAACCTTGGCTGGTCAGCATAGGATCGATGCGCGTCAAGGGCCGGACAGGCTGCTGCCGCGACTGGCGGACAACGCGCGCGTTCTGCTGGCGGCGTATGACCTCGTTACTGCTGCAACCACGCAGGGACAACGGACCGTGCCGGCAGAGGCCTGGCTGCTCGATAACTTCTATCTGATTGAGCAGCAGATCGGTCTGGCGCGTCGGCATCTGCCGCGCGGGTACAGCCGGCAGTTGCCGCGACTGGCTGATGGCCTGTCAGCCGGCTTCCCCCGTATCTATGATTTGGCGTTGGAGTTGATTTCCCACATGGACGGCCGCGTCGATAGCGACAACGCCACCCAATTCATCGCTGCCTATCAGACCGCGGAGCCATTAAAGCTGGGCGAATTGTGGGCATTTCCGATCATGCTGCAGTTGGCGCTGCTGGAGAATCTGCGTCG
>JAYSOL010000244.1:0-2452 GCA_043723045.1 Gammaproteobacteria bacterium
ATCTCTTTCTGCCGATCGGCGTTGGCGCGGATTTTTTCCGCGATTTCCGCGCCCTGGGCGCGCAGTTCCTTGGCGGTACGCGCGCGCTCCGCCTCCATCCTGCGGTAGACCGACTGACTCACCTCGTTCGGCAGATCCACACGCTGGATGCGCACGTCCACCACCTCGATGCCGTATTCACTCGCCTCTTTGTCGGCATTCACGCTGAGCAGTTCCATGATCTTGCGCCGATCGCCGGAGATCACGTCGTGCACCGTGCGCTTGCCGAATTCGTCGCGCAGACCGCTGTTGATGACCTGGCCCAGGCGCTCGCGCGCCTTCATTTCATCGCCACCCACAGCCACATAGAACTTAAGCAGATCGATGATGCGCCACTTGACGTAGGAGTCCACCAACACGCTTTTCTTTTCCCTGGTCAGGAAAGGTTGCGGCTCGGCGTCCAGGGTCAGGATGCGTGAATCGTAGAAACGCACGTCTTCCAAAAACGGAGTCTTGATGTGTAATCCCGGCTTGGCGTCCAGACGCACGACTTCGCCGAAGCGCACCACCACGGCCTTTTCGCGCTCGTCCACGCTATAGACCGTGGCGTTGACCACGATAACCACCAGCAGCAGCAGTCCCGCTAACGCCATTAATTTAGTCTGATTCATTACTGAGCCCCCCGGCTGCGCGGAACATCGCGCGTACGATCACGTCCTGTCTGCCCGATATCGCCCTGTTCCGGCAACGGTTGCAGCAGCGTATTCACCGGACCGGTGGTGGCAGCGGCGCCGGAAGGATTGATCAGCTTGTCCAATGGCAGATAGAGCATGTTGTTGCCACCCTTCTGATCCACGTAGACCTTGGTGGTGTTGCTCAATACCTGTTCCATGGCCTCCAGATAGAGGCGCTCACGCGTCACGCGTGGCGCCTTGGCGTATTCCCTGACCACCTGGCTGAAACGGCGCGCGTCACCCTCGGCGCGCGCGATGACGCTGGCCTTGTAGCCCTCCGCTTCTTGCACCATCCGCGCAGCACCACCGCGGGCGCGGGGAATCAGGTCGTTGGAGTAGGCCTCGGCCTCGTTCTTCAGGCGTTGCTCGTCCTCGCGCGCCTTCACCGCATCGTCGAAGGCAGCCTTGACCTCTTCCGGCGGCAGGGCCTTCTGCATCTGTACCGTCACCACATGGATGCCGGTTTTGTAACGGTCGAGTATTTCCTGCAACAGTTTGCGCGTGTCCTGGGCGATCGCATCGCGTCCTTCGGTGATGACGAAATCGAGGGTGCTTTTGCCGACGATCTCGCGCACGGCGGATTCCGTGGCCTGCAGCACGGTTTCCTGCGGGTCGCGCACGTTGAACAAATAGGCGCTGGCGTCCTTGATCTTGTACTGCACGGCGAATTCGATATCGATGATGTTCTCGTCTTCCGTGAGCATCAGCGCCTCTTTCGGCACCTTGACCGCGCTGCCGCCGGAGCGGCCGCTGCTGCGGTAGCCGATCTCCAGGGTCGACACCTGTTCCACATTGACCTTTTCCACCGTCTCGATGGGGAACGGCCAGCGCCAATGCAGGCCGGCCGGGGTCATTTTGGTCTCATCGTAGTTGCCAAACTGCAGAATCACGCCGCGCTCGCCCTGCTGCACTACATAGAGTCCACTGAGCAGCCACAGGACCAGGGCCACCACCATCACCAGGGCGACGCCGTACCCGCCAATATTACTATTGCCACCACCACTGGTGCGTTTACCACCGCCACCGCCACCGAACAGGCCCCGTAGCTTGTCCTGAATATTCTTTATTACCTGATCCAGGTCAGGCGGACCCTGATTTTTATTACGCTGCCCCCAGGGGTCTTTACCCCCGGAGTTACCCGGTTCATTCCACGCCACGGTCTACTCCTATGTTATCTATCAATTACACTAACTGGGCAAAAGCGGCCATTTTAGCAGGATAGGAAAAAACTTCACCTTGCACGCAACATCGTCGCCGCCAGCCGTACCCTCATGTGCCGGTGGAAACAAACGCTTCGCTGTTATCCTCCAACAATTCGGCCTGGTCAAACCCCTCCAGCTGCAACAACCAATTCAAACCGGCCAGGTCCAGTTCTATGTCCATGTGCCAGCCGCCCGCCTGCTGGTCGGCCTCCTGCACCACGTGCAGGTGCTGATGGATCAGCGCCCGCAGGCGTCCGGCGCTGGGCGGCAGCCGCAACTGCCGACGCATCCGATGGCGGCGGTAGTGCTCGGAAAGGGCCTGTTGCAACAGATCCAGACCCTCACCGGTCTGCGCCGACAACCACACTTTGTTTACGGCGCCGGCGGCATCCCGCTCGCTATGGGCCGGCTCGCCCGTCAGGTCAATTTTATTGAACACGATGATCTGGGGGATGGCCTGCGCCTGGATTTCCGCCAGCACCGCGTCCACTTCCTGCATCTGCTCACGCCGCTCGGGGTTGGCGCCGTCCACCACGT
>JAYSOL010000245.1:0-2327 GCA_043723045.1 Gammaproteobacteria bacterium
GCCATGGCGCGGCGCTTAATGGAATCGGCGTCATCGCGAGGTACCACAATACGGCCCGGAATTCCTACTACCGTCGCGCCGGCGGGCACATCTTTCACAATCACGGAGTTGGACCCAACCCGGGCGTTGTCGCCGATAGTAATTGGTCCCAGGATTTTGGCGCCTGCGCCCACGACCACATTTTTGCCCAAGGTCGGATGTCGCTTGGTGTGCTCCCAACTGGTCCCGCCCAAGGTCACCCCGTGGTAAAGCGTGCAATCATTCCCAATTTCCGCCGTTTCACCAATCACCACGCCCATGCCGTGATCAATAAAAAAACGTTCACCAATGGTAGCGCCAGGGTGTATTTCTATTCCCGTCAGCCAGCGAGTGAGCTGCGATAACATGCGCGCCAATAATTTCAGGCGCCAGTGCCATAGGCGGTGCGCCGCCCGATGACTCCACACGGCATGCAACCCCGGATAGGTTAGCAATACCTCGGCCGTGGAGCGTGCTGCGGGATCACGCTCAAACACACTTTTTACATCGTCTCGAATGCGTCGAAACATGGGATATGAATCAGGCTAGATAGTTTATTTTAATTTAAATTAAGGCATTCCCGACTGTTTCTGTCAAGAATTTAACCCCGCGCTGTTTTTTCTTTGAACGACGTCAAAATGCCGCGCAAGATATTAACCTCGTTGCGCGTCATTTGTGTGCGGTTATAAAGACGCGTAATGCGCCGCATTAACAGGCGCGGATTGTCAGGGTCGAGAAAACCGGTTTCCTGCATAGCCTGTTCGAGGTGTTTATAAAACTGCTGTACCTCCGCATGGGTGGCCAATTCTTCCCCCAGGAGGTAATTGGGGTCCGCCGAGGGGGCACGCACTCCCGCTTCACTTGCTCTCCTTAATTCATAGGCGATCACCTGCACCGCACAGGCCAGATTAAGCGAAGAGAACTGCGGGTTAGCCGGAATGTTGACCAATGCCTGGCAACGGTCCAATTCGTCGTTGGTAAGCCCGGTGCGTTCACGGCCGAAGAGCACGGCCACTTGCTGCTGCGCCGCTTCCTCAACCAGCATGCTCGCGGCTTGGTCGGGCGCTAGCATCGGCCACGCGATGCGTCGCTCACGGGCGCTCGAACCGACCACACGCTGACAGTCTGAGATGGCCTCATCCAACGTGGCGCAAACGCGAGCCTCAGCTAAAACATCGTCGGCCCCCGCTGCGCGGGCACTGGCTTGAGCGCTCGGAAATTCCTCCGGTGCGACCAGCACTAGCTGACGCAGGCCCATATTCTTCATGGCGCGCGCGCACCCACCAATATTGCCGCCATGGGTTGGTTGTACAAGCACAATACGAATTCGATCTAGCGACATGAAGACAATTCTCTCAAGTAATTTTCCAAACTCCGGAGCGGCGGGTACAATGCCGCTCTTCTGCGCCCCTTGGTGCAAGCCTGCACGACCATAGTCACTTTATAACAATCCGGGGAACTCCATGCATCCGCTGTTGAACACCGCCGTGAAAGCGGCGCGTCGTGCCGGCAAGGTCATCATGCGCTATGCCAGTCAGCTGGATCGACTCACGATCGAAAATAAAGGACGCAATGACTTCGTCAGCCAAGTCGATCGCGAAGCGGAAGCCGAGATCATTGATGTCCTGCAGCGTGCCTACCCGGATCATGCTATTCAGGCGGAGGAAACTGGAAGCCAGGGTCAGGGCGACTACTTATGGATCATCGATCCACTTGACGGTACCACCAATTATTTGCACGGTTACCCGCAATTCGCTGTCTCCATTGGCCTCTATTATCAAGGACGCGCTACACAAGCCGTGGTCTTCGACCCGCTCAAGAATGAACTTTACACGGCCACTCGCGGCGCCGGTGCGCAGCTTAATGATCGGCGCATGCGCGTGAGCGGCATCACACATCTTGAAGGTGCGCTGCTGGCTACCGGCTTCCCCTATAAAACCATGGAACATCTGGAAGTGTGGATTAACACCTTCCGCAGCCTCCTGCCGCGCGTCAGCGGTGTACGCCGCGCCGGTTCTGCATCGCTGGATCTGGCGCATGTCGCCTGTGGCCGGCTGGATGGCTTCTGGGAATTCGGCCTTAGCCCCTGGGACATGGCCGCAGGCTGCTTGTTGATCGAGGAGGCGGGCGGCTTGGTGAGTGACTTTCACGGCGGCCAGGGCTACTTGGAATCTGGACACGTGATTGGCGGCAGTCCAAAAATCTATAACGAGCTGCTGAGTCTGATCCAGCCACATATTCCGGCTGGCTGGCGCCCTTAATCCCTAACTCGCTCGCATAACGTCGGCAAATACCACTTGGGCAAAGGC
>JAYSOL010000246.1:0-3057 GCA_043723045.1 Gammaproteobacteria bacterium
CATCCCGCAGTCGCTCGCCCCGAGCCCACCGGCAGGCGTACCATATCCAGATGAAAACAATGGTTATTTCGCGCCGCCGGATTTGGCGCGAACATTGCCTGCATTCCTTGTAGTCCAAGCGCGCGCGAGGGGTATTTCGTGAAAACCAACAAGGGCTTTACGCTGATTGAGTTGATGATCGTGGTCGCGATCATTGGCATCCTGGCCGCCATCGCAATCCCCGCGTATCAGGATTACATTGCCCGGGCGCAGGCGTCGGAGGCGCTGGTGCTGTTCAGCGGCGTAAAGGCGCCATTGTCGGAGTACTATGCCGACAAGGGTGTGTGGCCGGCCGATCCGGACGAAATCGGCCTGAACACATCCGGCAAATATGTCGTTTCATCGGTGGAGTTTGTCGGCGGCGGCAACGGGACCACCCCGACACTCGCCCTGAAGGCGACCTTCAAAACGTCGGGGATCTCCCGCGCGATCCAGGGCAAGACCCTGCTGTTCGAAACCACCAATGCCGGCGCCAAATGGCGCTGCTACTCCCCGGGTGGAGCAAGCGGCGTTGATTCCCGGTTCTTGCCATCGGCCTGCAAGTAACTGACAACCTTTGTCAGTTCACTAGGTCAATCGCGTCAGCCAAATGAGTCAAGCAACGCCGGGTAGTAGCTAATCAAGCAACTGATTTATATGTGTTTTATCGAACTTTTCAGGGTGGCACATGTGTTGCTTTACCAATATCGGGATTAAACCCATAAAACCTACTCAGGAGTCACAAATGAAGAATCAGAAAGGCTTTACGCTGATCGAACTGATGATCGTGGTCGCGATCATCGGCATCTTGGCGGCCATCGCTATCCCGGCTTACCAGGACTACATCGCCCGCGCCCAGGTTTCGGAAGCGGTGCAGCTGCTCGCCGGCGGCAAAACCCCGATGGCGGAATTCTATTCCGACAAGGGCGTCTGGCCGACCGCTGCGCTGTCCGTGATGGGCAACGTTGGTCCGGGCAAGTACACCCAGTCCATCGCCCTCAGCACGGGTTCAACTCTTACTGCCCCCACTGCGATCTTGACGGCTACGATGAAGCCCGCCGGGATCAACAAGAACCTGTTTGGCAAGAACATCGACATGAAGACCACCGACGGCGGCGCAACCTGGGCTTGCTCGACCGGCACGACCTCGGCAATCGACACCAAGTACCTGCCGGGTGCTTGCAAGTAACAGCTTAAGCAGTCACGCGTAACGGATGGCCGCCTATGGCGGCCATTCTTTTTTGTGGCCCTGAATTCAACACGGCTTTTTTTCCAGGAATTCTGGATGATGCGGAACAGTCGCCTGCGTAGTGGATTGGCGCTTTACCTTGCTCTGGCTGCCACCTGGCTTCTGTATGCGCCAGGGCTTGGCGGCGAATTCATCTTTGATGACTACCCGAACCTGTCCGGCCTGTCGCAGATCAACGCCGACCCCGGCCTGGCCTCGTACTCCCAGTATCTTCTAGGCGGCGTTTCCAGCAGTTTGGGGCGCCCATTGTCCGTTGCCAGTTTCGCCTTGCAGCACGACAGCTGGCCCAGGCATCCCGAGGATTTTCTTCGCGCCAACATCCTCCTTCACCTGTTGAATGGAGCACTGCTCTGCTGGTGCCTGCTGTTGCTGTTCCGCCTGGCACCGCCGCCGCGCGGGAATGCCGAGCACCTTGCCATCGCCGCAACGCTGGTATGGCTGATTTCCCCCCTGTCAGGCGGTGCGGTGCTTTACATCGTGCAGAGAATGACCGTACTCGCCGGGACCTGCATGCTGGCGGGTTTTCTGCTGTACCTGATTGGAAGGCAGCGGCTGAATCCAGAGACGCCGCGGGCCGGCCTGACCTGGATGAGTGGCGGCATTGGAGTGGGGCTGGGCCTTGGCGTCCTGGCCAAGGAAAACGCCGTTCTGTTTCCATTGCTGGTCCTGATCACGGAGTTCACGCTGCTGGCGGAGCGCCCGCGTGCCATCGCGTGGTCTCGATGGGCGGCCGTGTTCCTCGGGATTCCGCTGGCAGCACTCGCCGGCTACCTGCTCTGGCGACTTCCCGGCGACTGGGGCGCGACCTCCCTGATGGGCGTCACGACGCCGGAGCGACTCCTCAGCCAGCCCCGCGTGCTGTTCCTCTACCTACAAAAGCTTCTATTGCCGGACTTGTTCAGCATTCGCATCATGTATGACGACCTGCCGGTCTCGCGGTCGCTACTGACGCCCTGGACGACGTGGGCAAGCGTGCTCGGTTGGGCCTTGCTGGCCAGCCTTGCCTGGGCGTGGCGACGCCGGGCCCCGCTATTCGTCTGGGCGATCTTCTGGTTCCTCGGCTGCCACGCACTGGAGTCGAGCTTCATTCCGCTCGAAATCGCATTTGATCATCGGAACTATCTGGCCAGCGTGGGGGTCGTCGTGGCGCTGGTCTGCGGCGCCGCCGCGGTCCTGGAGCATCCGCAGTCCCGGCGCATTCGCGCACCGATATATGCGGGCCTGGCGACCTATGTCGTACTTCTCGGCTTTGCGTTGTGGCAGAGCGCCAACCTGTGGGGGCGACCCTACGAGATGATGGCCTACTGGGGCATGGCCCAGCCGGATTCCCGCCGCGTCAGCTTCGAGTTGGCCGATGCTCATTTCCGAAACTATCACCCGCTGGCGGCCTTGCAGGTGCACCGGCAGGCTCTGGAGCGATGGCCCGGGGAAACAACCCATATTTTTGGATTGATGGGAAAGGTATGCGTGCTGCCGGACGCAGAAATACCCGCCATCGAGAAAATCGAGAGAAGCCTTGCTCAATATGACGGACACACCCTATCCACCCTCAATCTGCTGGACCGCCTCATCAAGCTCAGGGAGAACGGCCTCTGCGACCGCTACGGCACAAGCGAACTCAGAACCTTGGTGGACATGACGTTTGGCTCAGCAGCGTTTCGGGGCTTCCGGAATGACGCCCATCACATCATGCTCGCTAGGCTGCTCTATCTCGAAGGAGACCTCGATACGGCGCTGTCGGAGCTGGATCAGGCACTCGCACTCAAACCCGATCTGGCGGTATTCGACGT
>JAYSOL010000247.1:0-4576 GCA_043723045.1 Gammaproteobacteria bacterium
CCCACCGGCCTGACGCGCTGGTTGTTCACCACCAACCACAAAGACATCGGCACGCTGTATCTGATGCTCAGCCTGCTGATGCTGTTTGTCGGCGGTGCCATGGCCATGGTCATCCGCGCCGAGTTGTTCCAGCCCGGGCTGCAACTGGTCGATCCGCACTTCTTCAACCAGATGACCACCATGCATGCCTTGGTCATGGTCTTCGGCGCGGTCATGCCGGGCTTCGTCGGTTTCGCCAACTGGATGATCCCGATGATGGTCGGCGCGCCGGACATGGCCCTGCCGCGCCTGAACAACTGGAGCTTCTGGATCCTGCCGTTTGCCTTCACCCTGTTGATATCGAGCATGTTCCTGCCCGGCGGCGGGCCGGCCGGCGGCTGGACCCTGTATGCGCCGCTGTCGACCAAGGCCGGTATGAGCATGGACTTCACTATTTTCGCGATACACATGTTGGGCATTTCGTCGGTCCTGGGGGCGATCAATATCATCGTCACCGTGCTGAACATGCGTGCCCCCGGCATGACACTGCTGAAGATGCCGTTGTTCGTGTGGACCTGGCTGATCACGGCCTTCCTGCTGATCGCGGCCATGCCGGTGTTTGCCGGTGCGGTGACCATGCTGTTGACCGACCGTCACTTCGGCACGAGTTTCTTCGATGCGGCGGGCGGTGGCGATCCGGTCCTGTTCCAGCATGTGTTCTGGTTCTTCGGTCATCCCGAGGTGTACATCATGATCCTGCCGGCCTTCGGTATTGCATCGCAGATCATTCCGACCTTCGCACGCAAGCCGTTGTTTGGGTATGAATCCATGGTGTATGCCACGGCGTCCATCGCCTTCCTGTCGTTTATCGTGTGGGCGCATCATATGTTCACCGTCGGCATGCCGGCGGGTGGCGAGCTGTTCTTCATGTACGCCACCATGCTCATCGCGGTACCCACCGGGGTGAAGGTGTTCAACTGGGTGGCGACCATGTGGCGCGGCTCCATGACGTTCGAGACGCCGATGCTGTTTGCCGTCGCCTTCGTGTTCCTGTTTACCATCGGTGGCTTTTCCGGTCTGATGCTGGCCATCGTGCCCGCGGACTTCCAGTATCAGGATACCTACTTCGTGGTGGCGCATTTCCACTACGTGCTGTTCTCCGGTGCGGTGATGGCCATGATGGGTGGCGCCTACTACTGGCTGCCCAAGTGGACCGGCCACATGTATAACGAGACGCTCGGCAAGTGGCATTTCTGGATGACGACGATCTTCTTCAACGTCACGTTCTTCCCGCAGCACTTCCTCGGGCTGGCCGGCATGCCGCGCCGTGTCCCCGACTACGCGCTGCAGTTCACCGGCTTCAATGAGATCTCCAGCATCGGCGCCTTTGGTCTGGGCTTAAGTCAGCTGCTGTTCGTCTACATCATCTTCAAGACGATACGTGGCGGCCAGAAGGCGACCAATAGCGTATGGGAAGGTGCCGAAGGCCTCGAGTGGACTGTGCCTTCACCGGCGCCGTATCACACCTTCGCCACGGCGCCGAAGATCAAGTAAAGCACGGCTTCTCCGGCGTTTGCCCTGCGGGGCAAGCGCCGGAGACCGAGAGGTCAGATCATGGCAAACACCGGTAACAAGCAGGAACAGCGGCGCGCCAATGTGCGCACGGCGTTGATTCTGGGTGCAGTGGCCCTGGGCTTGTTCATCTTCACGCTGCTGCGCGGATTCAGATGAAACGCACCCAGACAAGCGACAAGACACAGGAGAGTACTCTGCGCGCGGCCAACAGCCGGCTGACGCGCAAGCTCCTGCTGGCGACCCTCGCCATGTTTGGTTTTGGCTTTGCCCTGGTCCCGCTTTACAGCGTGTTCTGCCAGATCACCGGCCTCAATGGCAAGACCGGACGCATCGATGCCGAGGCGGCCCAGAGTGTAGCGGTGGATGAAACCCGCTGGGTGAACGTGGAGTTCACCGCCAGCGTCAACAGTGGCATGCCGTGGGAATTCAGGCCGCAGCAGACGCGCATGCGCGTGCGTCCGGGCGCGGTCAACACCACTGTGTATTACGCGCGCAATACCGCCCCCGAGGCTATCACCGGACAGGCCGTTCCGAGCGTCACACCGGGCAAGGCCGGGGCGCATTTCAAGAAGATCGAGTGTTTCTGCTTCGACCGGCAGTTATTGCAGGCGGGCGAGCTCAAGGAGATGCCCGTGCGCTTCATTGTCGATCGCAAGCTGGCGCCGGAGGTGCAAACGGTCACACTGTCCTATACTTTCTTCAATGTCGACGCCGCCTCGGCGAAGAAGTACGGCAGTACGCAGCCAGCCTATGTGCCCAGCGGCGAACATGATCACTCGGCGCACGCTGCGGAGACCGGTACATGAACCATTTTATTAATACAAAACCACACTACGAAGGGGATTGAGTATGTCCGCAGCACACGGTAGCTACTATCTGCCCAGCCCGAGTCCATGGCCGCTGATCATGACGATAGGTCTGTTCACCCTGGCGCTGGGCAGTGCGTTGACGATGAACCATCTGGGCGCCGGCCCCTGGCTGATGCTCGCGGGCGCCGCGCTCATCATTTATATCATGTTCCGTTGGTTTGGCCAGGTCATCGGCGAGAGCGAGAGCGGTGCCTATAATGCACAGGTGGATGGCTCGTTCCGCATGGGCATGACCTGGTTCATTTTTTCCGAAGTCATGTTTTTTGCCGCCTTCTTCGGCGCCCTGTTCTACGTGCGCCAGCTGTCGGTGCCTATCATCGGCGCGGACGATCTGCTGTGGCCGGGATACGACGCGGCCTGGCCCACCAGCGGCCCGAAAGGCCCCGCCTTCACCGCCATGGGACCCTGGGGCATTCCGGCGTGGAACACGCTGATACTGCTGACCTCCGGGCTGACGGTGACCTGGGCGCACTGGGGTCTGTTGAAGGGCAATCGCGGACAGCTCATCGTCGGCCTGTTCCTCACGGTGGCGCTGGGCTCGACCTTTATTGCGCTGCAGGCCTATGAATATGCGCATGCCTACACCGAGTTGGGACTGACGCTCAAGGCCGGCGTTTATGGCTCCACCTTCTTCATGCTGACGGGCTTTCACGGCTTCCACGTGACCATGGGTACGATCATGCTTCTTGTGATCCTTGGGCGCAGCATCCGCGGGCATTTCCGTCCGGATCACCACTTCGCCTTTGAGGCGGTGGCCTGGTACTGGCACTTTGTGGACGTGGTCTGGCTGGGTCTGTTTATTTTCGTATACTGGTTGTAGCCGTCAGGCAGGGAAATGAAAAAGGCGCTGCCGCATGGCAGCGCCTTTTTTTCACCCGGCGGCGGATGCGGTGCTGAGGACGCTGAGGATTAACTGCCTATGCCGTGGGGCGTGATGATGCCGAAGTAATAGCCGGCCATCAGCAGCACAAACAGGCTGAGGGACAGGCCGATACGCCAGGTGAGGGCGCGGACGGTGCGCTCGCCCTGGCCCTTGTCCTTGTAGAGAAACACCAGGGCGGAAAACAGTGAGCCGACGATCAGCAGTAACGCGCTGATAATGAATATCTTGAGGGCCATGGTGGCTTCCTGTGATTGCGCCTGCGGGTGACAAGATTTTTCAGTATACAAGACCGTAGACGGGGACGCAGTCATTTCTTTTACTGTGCTATCCTGATCGCATGCCGCTGCCGAAATACCGCTTTCGCCCACGTCTGTTGCCGACCCTCGCCACCCTGGCCCTGTTGCCGCTCATGTTGTGGCTGGGTTTCTGGCAGCTGGACCGGGCGCAACAAAAGCGTGTCCTGCAGGCGGAATACGATGCACGCATAGCCGCCGCTTCCGTCAGCCTGGGCGGGCAGACGTGGTCCGCGGAAGATGCGCGTTTCCGCCGGATAGAGCTCAAGGGTTATTACGATAGCGCCTACCAGATATTGCTGGATAACCGCGTGCACAAAGGTGTCGTTGGCTACCATGTCATTACGCCGCTGCGCATCCCGGGCAGCAACCAGCGGGTGTTGATCAACCGCGGCTGGGTCCCGCTGGGCCGTGATCGTCAGCATTTTCCGCCGATAGAAACGCCGACGGATGAGCAGTCCGTAGTAGGGGTGGCGATGGTGCCGAGTGAGCACTATTTCACGCTGGCGGACCCGGGTCCGGTGACCGGCGCCTGGCCCACGCTCTGGCAGAACCTGGACATGCAGCGCTATCGCCAGGCCGTTCCGTTTCCCGTGCAGCCGGTGGTGCTGCTGCTGGACGCCCAGAGTCCGGCGGCGGGTTTTGTGCGGGAATGGGCGCGCCTCGACGCCGGTATCGCGACCCATGAGACTTATGCCTTTCAATGGTTTTCCCTGGCGGTGGCGTTGTTAGGCGTGTATCTGCTGGTCAATACCCGGCGGTCGTCGGCAGACGGCGCACCGCATGACGAGTACACGGGCAAAGAGGGTGGGAGTGAGTGAATACAGAATCTAAAGTTACCCCGGGCAGTTCCGGCCGGTTAGTGCTGTTGCTGGTGGCGGCGGTATTTTTTTTGCCGGTGATTGGGGCCATCGTGCTTTTTCAATCCGGCTGGCGCCCCCCGTCGCAGGTCAACCACGGTGAGCTGGTGCAGCCCG
>JAYSOL010000248.1:0-2326 GCA_043723045.1 Gammaproteobacteria bacterium
ATAACAGCTTTCTGGATTGGATTGAGCACGGCGCGCCATATAGTTACTCAGGCGGTACGCCCGTTTACTAATTAATGCGGATGATGTCAGAGCGGAAAAGCCCGGTGGGACATGGCCCCATCCTAAAAATGCCCCGCCGAGAATTAGTATTCGCGCCGCGGCGCTCCGTAGGCGTCGCTGGGGAACACGAACGGCGGTGTGCGTCCGACAATTTCTTCGATCAGCATGAGTTCCTGATCGGTGTGGTTTTTAAACGGCGCGGAGCGTATGCGATTTCCTTTTGCGCCGCTGGCAGCGATATAGCGCGGTTTGTCGTGGTGCTTCGATTCGATCGTTTCGCGACTGGTTTTATCCGAGGTCGCGGTTAAATCCACAATGCCATAGCAGGTGCACAAATAGGTTTCCTGCGGGTTGGCCTCAAGATAGACGCCGGTGCCGCGCACACCGATTACAACAGTTGGTGTTTCGATGGTATGCCGGCGTTTGGCAAATACGGTGAGAAGCTGGCCCGCCAGCAGGCGCATGTTGCCGACCACGCTTTGGATCACGGTCTGTTTACCCATCTCCGGCGTTAACACCAGCTTGGTGTTATTGCGCATCAGCATCGCATCCTGCCCGACGACAAACACAATGTTGCCGTCGTTGCCGGTTTCCACCACGTCGGTGGCCCCGATCTGAGTTTCTAGCGTTGCCGGCACGCCGTTGACCAGCACCCGGCCTTCAAGCTTATAAATAGAGCGGCCGGGTGGTAAGGGTTTCGGCCGGTCGCCGAACAGGCCCGCTACGGCTGCTTGTTGCGCCGGTGTGGCACCTGCCAACAGGCCAGTCGCCAGCGCCTGTAGCAGTAACCGCCGGCGTGGGTCATCACTATCATTAAATTGGCTCATGCGTCCCCGTTCGCCGTTATGCGGCTTTATCTATTTATGGCGCCAATGCAGCAAAGTTCACCATTGTTGCTGGCGCTGACCTAGTAAAACTTTAGATTAAAAGCCGAGGAGGTGCGAGCCGAAGAGGAGAAAAACCCCGGCGCGTGCGTGCCGGGGACGGTTATGGCTATTAGGGTTTTTGTGGTTCTGCTGCAGCGGGAGTGGCGGCAGGGGCGCTGAGCTGTTGATTCGTGGCGGCGGGTGCTTTCTCGTAAGTAAAGGTACTCGCCCCGAGCGTGCTGCCGGCTTCGTCCAACACCGACACTTTCCATTCACCGGTCCAGCTCGGATCGAGGGTTTTGCTGGAGAACACGCGCCAGCGGGCGCTGCCGACATCGAAGTTCATTTCCGACATCACCTTGCCATCGTATTCCCAGCGATGGGTGATCTTCTGATTCGGCGCATCTTTGATCTCACTGAAGAAGTAGATGCGGTTCTTGTCGTTGAGTAAATTGCTTACCTTGTCCACCGGCTCGCGGTTTTCAACCGCATTGGTGAACTGGGCGCGTGCAACAGTTCCAGTGGATTGTGGCTGGACGGCAGGTTTAGCCGCAGCGGCCGGTTCTGCCGCAACAGGTTGCGCCGCCGCCGGCTGGCCGGTGGTGGATAGATCGGCGGCATACGCGGGAAGTGCCGCGAAGACGGCGAGCAGGCTAATCATTCTATTCATGGTGTTCTCCTTAAAATACGGTGGGGGTGGTAATAATTGCTTCGCTACGGTGCCAGACTACCCAAGGCGACCCAGTCGTATAGTCCCCGCAAGACGAACCGTCCTGCGGCCACGACCGACGGTTGCTGGAGCTTGGTGGATGCGCGATAACCAGCGCGCCATCGTGAGATACACTGCGCGCACAATTCCACCGCGCTACCAACCGGAAACCGCCGCTGAACGCAGACCCACTTCATCAGCGTCTTGAGAATGGCCTAAAGCTACTGCAGGCACCGCTGCCCGCCTCGGATCGGCAGCGGCTGCTCGCTTACGTACGGCTGCTGGCGAAATGGAATGCCGCCTATAATCTGACCGCGGTGCGCGAACCGGAAGAAATGGTCACGCGCCATTTGCTCGACAGCCTTACGTTGTTACCCTATTTGCACGGCAAGCGTCTGTTGGATATCGGGAGTGGTGCGGGCCTGCCGGGTGTCCCGCTGGCGGTCGCGCGCCCGGACCTCTCCTTTACCTTATTAGATGCCAACGCCAAAAAAACCCGCTTTATCGTTCAAGTTATCGGTGAGCTCGGCCTTAAGAATGTCGAGGTAATACAAACCCGCGTGGAAAATTACCGCCCAGCGCAAAAATTCGCTACCCTGATGTCTCGCGCCTTCGCCAGCATTGCTGATATGCTGAACAATACACAGCATTTGTGTGCTCCGACCGGCCGCTTCCTGGCCATGAAGGGCGT
>JAYSOL010000249.1:0-4046 GCA_043723045.1 Gammaproteobacteria bacterium
CCGTTCCACATGGCGTCCAGCACATCCTTGGCGATCTTGCCGGAGATGGTGTTGTCGCTGATGCGCTGCACCAGACCGGCGAGCAGGGTTGCGGTCACCGGCGAGTCCGCGATGTCTTTGTTGTCTTTATTCAGGTAACCGGACAGTTCGCCGATCACCCAGTTGGCCACGAGCTTGGGCTCGGCAACCGCGGCCTTGACCGCCGCCTCGAAGTAGTCCGCCATCTCGCGTGAACTGGTGAGCACCGCGGCGTCGTAGGTGGATAATTTATAGTCCTGGGCGAAACGTGCGGCCTTGGCGTCCGGCAGCTCCGGCAGGGTCTTGGCGGTTTCCTGGATGAAGGCCTCGTCCACCATCAGTGGCAACAGGTCCGGGTCGGGGAAGTAGCGGTAATCGTGCGCCTCTTCCTTGCTGCGCATGGGGCGGGTCTCGTTCTTCACCGAGTCGTATAACCGCGTCTCCTGCACCACGCTGCCGCCACCCTCGATGAGATCGATCTGACGCGCGACTTCATACTCGATGGCCTTTTCCACGAAGCGGAAGGAGTTGATGTTCTTCAGCTCGGCGCGCGTGCCGAATTCGTGCTGCCCCTTGGGGCGCACCGACACGTTGGCGTCGCAACGGAACGAGCCCTCCTGCATGTTGCCGTCGCAGATTTCCAGATAACGCACCAGGGCGTGCAGCTTCTTGAGATAGGCCACCGCCTCCTTGCTCGATCGCATGTCCGGCTCGGACACGATCTCGAGCAGCGGCGTACCGGCGCGGTTGAGGTCGATGCCGGTGAGTCCGTGGAAGTCTTCGTGCAGGGACTTGCCTGCGTCCTCTTCCAGATGGGCGCGCGTGATGCCGATGATCTTTTCCTGGCCGTCGACTTCGATCTTCAATTTTCCCAACTGCACGATGGGCAGTTCGTACTGGGAGATCTGATAACCCTTGGGCAGGTCCGGATAGAAATAATTCTTGCGCGCGAATACCGAGCGCTTGTTGATGGTGGCACCCACCGCGAGTCCGAGCTTCACCGCCATGCGTGCCGCATCCCGGTTCATCACCGGCAACACCCCGGGCAGCGCGATATCCACGGCGCACGCCTGGGTATTTGGCGCCGCACCGTATTGCGTGGCCGCGGCGGAGAACAACTTGCTCTTGGTGCGCAGCTGCGCGTGGACTTCAAGACCGATGACTGTTTCCCATTGCATAATTTAGCATCCCGTAGGTTGGGTTGAGCGCCAGCGAAACCCAACGGCTTGAGTGTATTTATTTGTTGGGTTTCGTTCCTCAACCCAACCTACATTGGCACCGGCTTCTATTCAAACCCCTTGGGCACCCGGAGGTGCCAGTCCGTCACCTGCTGGTACTGATGCGCGACGTTCAACAGGCGCGCCTCGTCAAAATATTTTCCGATGATCTGCAACCCCACCGGCCGCTGGTCGGCGCCAAAACCCGCGGGTATCGACATGCCCGGCAGGCCGGCGAGGTTCACCGAGATGGTGTAGATGTCGTTCAGGTACATGGCCACCGGGTCGTCGCTCTTGGCGCCGGCGTCGAAGGCCGTGGTCGGGCTGGTGGGGCCCATGATGACGTCGCACTGCTCGAAGGCGCGGTTGAAGTCGTCGGTGATCATGCGGCGCAGCTTCTGCGCCTGCAGGTAATAGGCGTCGTAGTAACCGGCGGACAGGGCGTAGGTGCCGATCATGATGCGGCGCTTCACCTCGGTGCCGAAGCCCTGGGCGCGGGTCTTGGAATACATATCCGCCAGGTCTGTGTAGTCCGGGGCGCGGTAGCCGTAGCGCACGCCGTCGTAACGCGCCAGGTTGCTGGAGGCCTCCGCCGGGGCCAGGACGTAGTAGCAGGGGATGGCCAGGCGGCTGTTGGTCAGGTCCACGTCCACCAGGGTGGCGCCGAGCTTTTTGTATTCCGCCAGGGCCGCTTCCACCACCTTGGCCACGTCGGCACTCAGACCCTCGCCGAAGAATTCCCGCGGCAGGCCGATGCGCAGGCCTTTTATGTCTTTTCCCAAGGTGGCGCTGAAGTCCGGCACCGGCTGGTTCACCGAGGTGGAGTCGCGCTCATCGAACCCCGCCATGACGTTGAGCAGCAGGGCCGCATCCTCGGCGGTGCGGGCCATGGGACCGCCCTGGTCCAGACTGGAGGCAAAGGCGATCATGCCGTAGCGCGACACCCGGCCGTAGCTCGGCTTGATGCCGGTGATACCGCACAGGGCCGCCGGCTGACGGATCGACCCGCCGGTATCCGTGCCGGTGGCCGCCGGCGTGAGGCGCGCGGCCACCGCCGCCGCGGAACCGCCGGAGCTGCCGCCGGGCACCGCTTTACTGTCCCAGGGGTTCTGCACCGGGCCGAAATAGGAGGTTTCGTTACTCGACCCCATGGCGAACTCGTCCATGTTGGTCTTGCCCAGGCACACCAGCCCGGCGCTGTTGAATTTGGCCACCACGGTGGCATCGTAGGGTGCTACGAAGTTGGCCAGCATCTTCGAGCCGCAGGTGGTGAGCCAGCCGTCGGTGCAGAAAATGTCTTTCTGGGCCAGGGGCACACCGGTCAGGGGACCGGCCTGGCCGGCCTGGCGGCGCGCGTCGGCGGCCTGGGCCTGGGCCATCGTCCGGTCTGGATCGACGGTAATAAAGGCATTCAGCGCCTTATACTTACTAATACGGGCTAGAAAGGCCCGGGCCAGCTCCTCACTGGAGACCTGTTTGGCGGCCAGGGCGGCGGACAGCTCGGCGACGGTTTTGTTGAACATGGACTGGCCTTCTTTGAAAGAAAGATCGGGGCGGCGGGGAGGCCCGGCTTCGATGGGTTTACTCAATCACCTTGGGAACGAGGTACAGGCCGGCGTCCGTCGCCGGGGCGATCTTTTGGAACTTGTCGCGCTGGTTGGTCTCCGTCACCCGGTCATCCCGCAGGCGCGCGCCGCCTTCCTGCGGATGGGCCATGGGAAGGACGCCACGGGTATCGACCGCGTTCATCTGTTCTATGAGGCCGAGTATCCGGGACAAAGACTCGGCATAGGCGTCCAGCTCTTGCCCGTCGATGGACAGGCGGGCAAGATGGGCGATGCGTTCCACGTCTTTCCTTACCAGAGACATTGTTCTACTCCTGCTCGCTTAAGGGAGGTCCGTCCGGTCGCTGAGGGCACCGTCCGCTGCCGGGATCTGCCGGGAATCCATCACGTTACCATATTCGGTTTAGCGGTTGAACACGCAACCGCCGGTTGATAGAGTAGAATGATCTATAACTATTAAGCGTCACCACTATTACATAAGGTACCCATAGCCCCATGTTCCAGAGTCTGCGCGGTTACTTCTCCAGCGATCTTGCCATCGATCTCGGCACAGCCAACACCCTCATCTATGTACGCGGCAAGGGCATCGTCCTGAACGAGCCGTCCGTGGTGGCGATACGCCAGGATTACAGTTCGCGCCACAGCCGCAGCGTGCTGGCGGTGGGCGTCGAGGCCAAGCGCATGCTGGGGCGCACGCCCGGCTCGATCCAGGCGATCCGCCCGATGAAGGACGGCGTCATCGCCGACTTCACCGTCACCGGCGAGATGCTCAAATACTTCATCCGCAAGGTGCATGAAAAACGCCTGTTGCAGCCGAGCCCGCGCATCGTCATCTGCGTGCCCTGCGGCTCCACCCAGGTGGAGCGGCGCGCCATCCGCGAGTCGGCCCTGGGCGCCGGCGCGCGCGAGGTGTACCTGATCGAAGAACCCATGGCCGCGGCCATCGGCGCCGACCTGCCCATCGCCGACCCCACCGGCTCCATGGTGCTGGATATCGGCGGCGGCACCAGCGAGGTGGGTGTCATCTCCCTGGGTGGCATCGTCTACTCCCACAGCCTGCGCATCGCCGGCGATAAAATGGACGAGGCCATCATCGGCTATGTGCGCCGCAAGTACGGCCTGCTGATCGGCGAGGCCACGGCGGAGAAAGTCAAAACCGAGATCGGCACCGCCTGGCACGACAGCGAGGTGCGCCAAATGGAAATCAAAGGACGCCATATCGCCGACGGCGTGCCACGCAGCGTCA
>JAYSOL010000250.1:0-2680 GCA_043723045.1 Gammaproteobacteria bacterium
CACGCCCACGGCCACCTGGAATACATGGAAGCCGCCGGCGACCCGGCCACCGGCCTGCCCATCGGCAGTACCTCGGATAACCTGAAGGCCGCCATCGCCGGTGAGACCCACGAGTATACCGATATGTATCCGGGCATGGCCAAGGCCGCGCGCGACGAAGGCTTTGCCGAAGTCGCCGACTGGTTCGAAACCCTGGCCAAGGCGGAGCGCTCCCATGCCAACCGTTTCCAGAAGGCCCTGGACACCCTGGGCAAGTAATCGCGTCAACGATCGGGCGGGGCCGGTGTGCCGGCCCCGCTTTTAGCTCGAACGAATAGCAACCCGCACCACTCCCGATTCGCGCCCAGGCTGGCGCCGGGCGTGGGGCGGCACCTTAACGAATTCATACGGGGTATTCATGTCTGCTCCCACCCAAGGCAAACGCGAAGGCAGTCTGGAGGCGCCCACGCGTCACCCGCTCGACTGGAACAACCCGGACTTTTACGCCGAGGCCTCGCTGTTCACGGAGATGGAACGGGTGTTCGACATCTGTCACGGCTGTCGCCGCTGTTTCAATCTGTGCCAGTCTTTTCCTACCCTGTTCGATGCCATCGACGACTCCGCGAGCATGGAGCTGGACAGCGTCGCCAAACCGGTTTACTGGCAGGTGGTGGACCACTGCTATCTGTGCGACATGTGTTACATGACCAAGTGCCCGTACGTGCCGCCGCACGAATTCAACCTGGATTTCCCCCACCTCATGCTGCGCGCCAAGGCGGTGAAGTTCAAACAAGGCAAGGTGAAGTCCCGCGACAAGCTGCTCACCAGTACTGACGCCGTGGGTAAATTGGCCGGCATTCCCGTGGTGGTGCAGATGGTCAACGCCGCCAACCGCAACGGTGTCTTCCGCAAGGTGTTGGACAAGACCCTGGGCGTACACCCGCAGGCGCCAGTGCCGGCCTATCACAGCCACACCTTTCGCAAGAGCTGGAGTGACTCGGCGCCGTCAGCTGTCACGCCGACCGCCTCCACTCGCGGCAAGGTGGCGCTGTTTGCCACCTGTTATGGCAACTACAACGAGCCGCACCTCAACGAGGACCTGGTGGCGGTGTTCCGGCACAACGGTATCAGCGTGACCCTGGCGGAAAAGGAGCGCTGCTGTGGCATGCCCAAGCTGGAGCTCGGCGATCTTGAGGCGGTCAAGCAGGCTAAGGAGGTCAACATTCCGCAGCTGGCACGGCTGGTGGACGCCGGCTGGGATATCGTCGGGCCGGTGCCGTCCTGTGTGCTCATGTTCAAGCAGGAGCTGCCGCTGATGTTTCCCGACGATGCGGAGGTCATCAAGGTGCGCGACGCGATCTTCGATCCCTTCGAGTACCTGATGCTGCGCCACCAGGACGGCCTGCTGAAGACGGATTTTAAGAAGTCCCTCGGCAAGATCGCCTACCACGTGGCCTGTCATCTGCGGGTACAGAACATCGGTCTCAAGACGCGCGAGGTGTTGCAGCTGATCCCCGGTACCGAGGTCGACGCCATCGAGCGTTGTTCCGGCCACGACGGCACCTATGCGGTGAAGAGCGAATTCCGTGAGGCCTCCATGAAGATCGCCCGCCCGGTCATCAGCCGGGTCGAGGCGGCCGCGGCGGATCACTACACCAGCGATTGCCCCATGGCCGGTCACCAGATCGAGAGTGGTCTGGAAACACCGCGCGCCCCGACCCATCCCTTGTCGCTGCTGCGGGCCGCCTACGGCATCTGAGCAGCGACGATTTATTTAACCTAGTTAGGAGATTTTTCATGGCAAATGAGGGCTATCACGAAAGCGAATTGCGCGACGAAACCCGCGACATGCACCGGGCCATCGTCTCGCTGATGGAGGAGCTGGAGGCGGTGGATTGGTATAACCAGCGCGTCGACGCCTGCAAGGACGGCGACCTGCGCGCGATCCTCGCGCACAACCGCGATGAGGAAAAGGAGCACGCCGCCATGGTGCTCGAATGGATCCGCCGCCGCGACCCGCGCTTCGACAAGGAGCTGCGCGATTATCTGTTTACCGACAAACCGATTGTCGCTCTGGAAGGCCAGCACAAGCCATGAGAACAGGCACCATGCAGAAGCTGACCCGCGACAAACTCTATACCCTCGAAAAGTATGCCGAGGTGCGCAACGACTTCCGCGCCCAGGTCATCGCCCACAAGAAGAACCGCCAGGTACACATCGGCCCGCACGCCAGTCTGTACTTCGAGGACTTCCTCACCATGCAATACCAGGTGCAGGAAATGCTGCGGGCGGAGAAAATTTTCGAGGCTGAGGGCATCGACGAGGAGCTCGCCGCCTACAACCCGCTGATCCCCGACGGCAGCAACTGGAAGGCGACCTTCATGCTGGAGTACAGCGATGAAAACGAGCGCCGCCCCGCCCTGGCCAAGATGAGGGGCATCGAGGACAAGGTGTGGGTGCGGGTCGCCGGATTTGATCCGGTGTGGGCCATCGCCGACGAGGACATGGAGCGCGACAACGCGGACAAGACCTCGGCGGTGCACTTTCTGCGCTTCGAGCTGACGCCGGACATGATCCAGGCGGCCAAGGCCGGTGCCGCCATCGGCATGGGCATCGACCATCCGGCCTATACCCAGCAGGTCGATCCACTGCCGCCGGAACAGCGGGCGGCGCTGCTGCAGGACCTGACCAGTTAGTGTAG
>JAYSOL010000251.1:0-3490 GCA_043723045.1 Gammaproteobacteria bacterium
CCCGTGCAGCCGGTACTGCAGGTAATCGCGCAGGATCTGTGCGTGGTCAAAGGCCAGGGGCTGCGGAAGATCCTGCGGACTGAACACAGCCAAGGCCGCGGCATCATCCTGCGCCGACGGGGCGCCCTCTGCCGCGGCCACATACACCACCGAGGCGGTGTGCCCGCGGGCGTCACGCCTCGGATCGGAGTAGCACCCCAGCAGTGCCGTCAGCCGCACCGCCAGCGACGTCTCTTCCCGCGCCTCGCGCACGGCGGCCTGCTCCACGGACTCCCCCACGTCGACAAACCCGCCGGGCAGGGCCCAGCCCGGGGGCGGATATTTGCGTTGGATCAGCACGATGGGCCGATCCGGGCGATCGGTAAGCTCAATGATGATATCCACCGTCAGTAACGGCGTAACCGGACGTTGCATACTTAACTCCTGGCTCAATACGGAAGGCGGTTGAGTATCTGCTGACGAGTCATGGAAGGGCAACCTGGCAGGCGCCGGAACCTTGTCCGCGCAGCCGTGTCTTACTGGCCGCCAGTGACCACCGGCCTGTCCTTCCGCCACAAAATCCCGCGTAAAAAACCAATAAAAATAACTGAATACGTCTTCAGACGTTGAAATCGGGCGGATAGACTATACTTAAGCACTGTTATTCAGTTTCCTGCCATCGCATTAGTAGCCCACTATTTTGGAGATTTCATCCCGCATGTTCCAAGCACTCCTGCCACTGCCCGCGTGGGGCTACGTCGTCGTCGCCCTGGCCCTTACCCATATCACCATCGCCAGCGTCACCATTTTCCTGCATCGCCACCAGGCGCATCGCGCCCTGGGTCTACATCCCCTCGTCAGCCATTTCTTTCGTTTCTGGCTGTGGCTGACCACCGGCATGGTCACGCGGGAATGGGTGGCCATCCACCGCAAACACCACGCCAAGGTGGAGACACCGGACGACCCGCATTCCCCACAGCAACACGGCATCAACAAGGTGCTGTGGCTGGGTGTCACCCTGTATCACCAGGAGGCGAAAAATCAGGCGACCATGGAAAAATATGGTCACGGCACCCCGGATGACTGGATCGAGAGACAGCTCTACACCCGTTACAACTACCTCGGCGTCGTTGTCCTGCTGGCCTTGGATGTGACGCTGTTTGGCGCCCTCGCCGGGCCCTTGATCTGGTTGACACAAGTCCTCTGGATTCCGTTCTGGGCCGCCGGCGTCATCAACGGACTCGGTCATTTTTGGGGCTATCGCAACTACGAGGCGAATGATGCCAGTACCAACATCTTTCCCTTGGGCATCCTCATCGGCGGTGAAGAGCTGCACAACAATCACCACACCTTTGCCAGCTCCGCGAAGCTGTCATCGAAATGGTGGGAGTTCGACATCGGCTGGATGTACATACGCCTGCTCGAAATCCTTAAGCTTGCGCGCGTCAAGAAAATCCCGCCGGAACTTGCCTACAACGCCGGCAAACAGCAAATCGACCTGGAAACCGTCAAGGCGGTCATCACCAACCGCTTTCAGGTGATGGCGCATTTTGCGCGCGAGGTGATGAAGCGCGTGCACCGCGAGGAAATGGAAAAAGCCGACCGCACCGACCGGGAGAGCTGGGCCCTGCTTAAGCGCGCACGCAGACTGATGGTACGCGAAACAAAGCTACTCGATGCCACCAGTGGCGCCTGGCTGCAAAAAGCCCTGGACCGCTATCAGAATTTACGCACGGTCTACGCCATGAAGCAAAAGCTCCAGGACATCTGGCAGCGCTCCGCCGCCACCCAGGAACACCTCATCCTGGCGCTGCAGGAGTGGTGCCATGAGGCAGAGGCCACCGGCATCCAGGCCCTGCGCGACTTCTCGCTGAAGATGCGCACCTATTCACTGGCAACCGCCAGCGCTTAACACTGTGCAGCCAGGGCGCCGTTGAAGCCCTGGCTGCCTGCGCTTAACCAAGCCGTCTTTTTTTGACAGCAGCGGTAACCAGCATCGCCAGTATGGCACCGATCAGGGCGGCAAACATGTCATGCTGCGAGTCCCAGATATCCCCCTGTGTCCCCAGGTAGGCATCACCCAATTCCGGGCTGACGATCATGGCGACGACCGCTTCGATAACTTCGTAAAACCCGCTGAACGCAAGCACTACATTAACCGGGATAAACGCCGCCCACAGACCGCGCAGCCCGGCGCGGCGCGTGAGTATCTCGCGAAATGGGTAGGCGAGCAGCAGTCCGTAGGCGAAATGCACGATCCGGTCATACGGGTTGCGGCTGAGCGCGAACGCATCCTTCAACCAGTAGCCCATGGGGGTCTCCGTATAGGTATAGTGAGAACCCGCGAGGTGTAACGTCAAAAACAGGGTGAAAAGAAAATAGGAGAGATTGGAAAACGGGAAAATGCGATAGGTGGCCACCAGCAGGATTACGTAAATAAAGACCAGCAGGTTTTCCAGCAGCCAATCAAAGCGGTTGAAGGGTGAGATGGCGGCGGCCAGCCAGACCAGACACAGCCACAGGACCATCCCCTGCAGGGCACGATTATGGCGAAAATCCGCCTTGATGGCTTGCACGGCGGTCACCTTATCTTTTTTCAGAATTCTGTCCGGACCCGGCCCGGCCGACATCAGGCCAGGCGTGCCAGACGGCTGCGCAGCGGACTGGTGCGCGGAAAATGCGCCTTGAGAAATTCCATCTGATCGGCGAGCACGCGCTTGCCCTGCAGATAGACGTATTCGGCATGGGTCGGACAAAACGGCACGGCAAGCAAGGTCATGCCCGCCTGTTCCGGTGTGTAACCCGCCTTGTGATTGTTGCAGCGTTTACACGCCGTGACCACATTGTTCCAGCTATCCATGCCGCCCCGGCTGAGCGGCGTGACATGGTCGCGCGACAATTCGCGCGCGTGGAACGGCGTACCGCAATAAAGGCAGAGGTGGGCATCGCGCGCGAACAGCGCCGGATTGCTCAAGGGCGGGGAATAATGTTCCATCACCTTGGCAAAGGCGCGATTGTCCCCGGCGGTGGCAATAATCGAATTCACTTCGATCACGCTGCGTAAACCGGTCACCGAATTGTGGCCACCGTGCACGCGATACAGGGATACTCCGCAGGTATAGACCACTTGACCAAGATGGTAGAGGCGCACCGCATCCTGGAAATCGATCCACTCCAGCGGCATGCCCGCCACGTCGGTGCGCAACACTTGCTGATTAAGAGAATACAAGGTCGTTCCTTTGTATCTGAGTCAAATGCATTGAGCTGCTTGTTGAAGAAACATGAATACAGCCCTTTCAACGCTCTCAGCCCTGGCCCGGGTCAGCGGACTGAAGCGATATTTTTATCCGATCCGCAGGCACTTGTCCATGTTTAGCCGTCAGAAGCGGAACCCCAGTTCAGCCACGGCGCCCACGTCATTTTCGTTGCCCACGGCCGCCACATCCAGGTGCACGCCAAAAACCGACAGCCCCAGCCCCACGGAATACAGGTCGAGGGCGTCGACACTACC